>JAJDTT010000142.1 GCA_022827025.1 Acidobacteriota bacterium | reverse complement strand
CGAAAAGAAGCGCTTGACCGACCAGCAGAAGGCGCTCGAAGAGGCAGGAACCGAAGCCAAGGAGGAGCTCGAAAAAGAAATCAAGGAAATCGATAAGAAGCTCAAGGAAGCGAAGGACCGGATCAGACTGCTGGAGTTCAGGAGACCGGGTCCGCCTATGGCCATTGCCGTCCAGGACCGGGAGGTCCCCAAGGACTATCGCGTCAACATCGGTGGGGACCCGCACAATCTCGGCGAAGAAGTTCCGCGGGGGTTTCTCTCGGTCGCTTCACCCACTCCGGCCGGTCGAATCGACAGCCATCGAAATCTGAAAGGCCTGTACGAGGGTTTCCAGAAATCAAGCGGCCGCCTGGAACTGGCCGAGTGGCTCATCGACCCGCAGAATCGTCTGCTGGCCAGAGTCATGGTCAACCGGATCTGGCATCATCTTTTCGGCGCCGGCCTGGTCCGCACAGTCGACAATTTCGGTGCCGGGGGAGAGCCTCCCAGCCATCCGGAACTGCTCGACTACCTCGCCTCCCGCTTCGTCGAGCAGGGGTGGTCCATCAAGAGCATGATCCGGGAGATCGTCCTCACGCGGACCTACCGTCAAGCCAGCAGTCACAACCTGAAGGGGGACGAGGTCGACCCGGACAACCGCCTGCTTTGGCGGGCCAATCGCCGCCGGCTGGAGGCGGAATCCTATCGCGATTCCGTGCTGGCCGTCAGTGGAGCCCTGGACCGCACCCGGGGAGGCCCGACCCTGCCGCTGGACATTCCTGAGAGTATTGCGTTGGGATTTCCCACGGCTCTGACTCAGGATGCCAAAGTGAACGACAAGTTCCTGAATCGCCGAACCATCTACCTGCCTTCCGTGCGCAAGAATCAGCTCCCGCAGCTCGACCTGCTGAATCTCTTCGATTTTCCCGATCCCGACCAGACCATCGGAGCCCGGTCGGTCACCACCGTCCCCACGCAGAGCCTCTATCTCATGAATTCTCCTTTTCTGCGCGAGCAGGCTCTGCTGACGGCCCGCACTCTCCTGGAGGCCGGGGGGCCGGACGACAAAACGCGGGTCTCCGATTTTTTCCTGCAAGCCTTGAACCGGCCCGCCACGAAGCAGGAAGTGCGCCAGGCGCTGGATTTCATCGCGAAATTCCAAGAGAAGCTGAGCCGTCTGCCGGAGGCGTCTGATCATTTGCGCCTGAAAGCCTGGGCGCGCTACTGTCATTCCGTGTTTGCGTCAAACGAATTCCTTTTTCGAGGATGATCCCCATGACCCTCCCACCTCACCGCAACTTGACGCGCCGACGTTTCTTGCGATCCTCCGCCTGCGGCTTCGGCTCCGTGGCGCTGGCCGCGATGTGCACCGAGCAGGCTGCGGCCGCCGCCGGTCCCCTGGCGCCGAAGGTTCCGCATATTCCCCCCCGCGTTAAGCGCGTGATTTTCATGTGGATGGCGGGCGGTCCCTCCCAACTCGACATGTTCGACTACAAGCCGCGGCTGGCGAAAGAGAGCGGAGAGGCCATTCCCTACGAGATTCCTGATGGGGTCGGGATGGATTTGAGCCGTCTGATGGGACCCATCTCCCCGATGCGGCCCCAGGGTCAGTCCGGCTTGATGATGACCGATTGGCTGCCGCACATGGCGAAGCATGCCGATGAGCTGTGCCTGCTCCGGGCCATGCAGGCGGACAGCGAAGCCCACGCTCCCGCGGCAAGGCAACTCCACACCGGCGATCCCCGGCTGATTCGCCCGTCAATGGGATCGTGGGTCGGGTACGGGCTGGGAACCGAGAACCGGAACCTGCCCAGCTTCGTCACCATCTGCCCGCTCCTGGTCGGCGACACCGGGAACGTCCAGTTTTTCGGGAATGCGTTCCTCCCCGCCATCTACCAGGGAACCGCGCTGGGAAACCGGGCCGCCGGCGCCGAGAAAGCCGTATTCCGCTATATCGAGGATCCGAGCCTGCCCGTCGCGCTGCAGCGCGATCAGGTGGATTTCATTCAGCAGATGAACCGGGCGCACCTGCAACAAGTTCGAGCCGACCGCCAGATGGAGGGCGTCATCCAGTCCTTCGAGCTGGCGTTTCGAATGCAGTCGGAGGCTCCGGATCTCATCGACCTGTCGTCCGAGTCGAAGGCCACACTCGATCTCTACGGCATCGGCCAGAAAGAGACCGACGAATTCGGACGCCAGTGCCTGCTGGCCCGCCGCTTCGCCGAAGCCGGAGTGCGCTTCATCCAGATCACCTCGAGCGGCTGGGACCATCACGAAGCGATCGGCAAGGGTCTTCCCAAGAAGTGCGCCGCCATCGACAAGCCCACAGCCGGCCTGATCACGGACCTCAAAACCCGGGGACTGTTCGACGACACGCTCCTGGTCTGGTCGGGTGAGTTCGGGCGAACCCCCCACTTCGAGGACTTCTCCTTCGGAGACAAATCCCAATACGGCCGCGGCCATAACCCCGAAGGTTTCTGCGCCTGGATGGCCGGAGGCGGGGTGCGCGGCGGCATGGTCCACGGCGTCACCGACGAGTACGGCCTCCGGGCCGTCGACCAGAAGGTCCACATTCACGACCTGCACGCCACCATCCTCCACCTGCTGGGACTCGACCATGAGAGGTTGACCTATCGCTACAGCGGCCGTGACTTCCGCCTCACGGACGTTTATGGGCGGGTGGTGGAAGAGATTCTGGCGTAAACAGCAGGTGCGGGCATGCCCGTGGGGGCCGGCGGCTGGGTCGGCACCCGGTGGAGCGGCGCCGTAGAGGGTAGAGCAAGTTCTGTCAGAGTCATTGTCGAGCCAGATAACCCCCAGGTTCTTGCTGTACCGAGGATCTTCCCTCACTCCCGCTGTTGCGGTGACTTTCGCGAAGGTGCCGTCTCCGTTGTTGCGATAGAGGGAATTGGAAGAGCTCTGCGACGGCCTGGATCCGCTCATTCACGACGTCACGTCCTGGGTTCTACCCGTTTCCGCCGCCCGGTAGGCAGCGAAAATCACCCTCATGAGGTGGAGACACTCCTGTGCGGTCATGGGAGGCTGGGAGAGCCCCAAGGCGGCGTCAACTGCCTCCTGCACCAGCGGACCGTAAAGGTAGGGTGGATTGGGATCGTCCTGATATTGGAAGAACTGGACACCCCGGGGCGCCTCGGGATGGGTGGAATACCATTTCAAGGTCTCCCCATAGGGCAGGTCCATATGGAACCAACCCTTCGAACCCCAGACCCGGACCTGGTTCTGGTAGCCCTCATCCAGGTAGTATCCGGTGTTGAGAGTTCCCACCAAGCCCTTGCTGAGGCGAAAGGAGACGACGGCCGCGTCCTCTACCTCGATGGGCTGGCCTCCCACGTTTTCGCAGAGGGCTGTGATCCGGTCAATTCGATCTCCGGTGAGGAACTGGATCAGGTCCAGGTAGTGGATCCCATGGAAGATGAGCTTTCCGCCCCCGGCCTTGTCCTTGAAGGCGAGCCAGGAGCGTTGAAATTCGGGGCGGGTCAGGCGCGTCTGATCGCTGATCCAATCCATGGTGGCCGAGTAGGGTGTCCCCAGATAGCCGGACTGGATCAGGTCCCGTGCCTTCTTGACGGCCAGACTCACTCGGGTCGCCATGGCCAACATCAGGTCCCGGCCGCGCGACTCCGCCAGCTCGACCAGGGGCTCGAAGTCTTCCAGGCGAGCACAGCCCGGCTTCTCTGTCATCACATGGCAGTTCGCCTCCAAGGCCAGTCGGATGGCGGGAGGTGCGTGATGTCCTTCCAGAGTTACGACCACCAGCTTGGGGTGAACTTTCTCCAGCATCTCCCGATGGCTCCGGTAGGTTCCTTCCAGGCGCCCGCCCAGCAGTTGTTTCGCCTGCTCGAAGGTCTTTCCCGTGGGGTCGGATACGGCCACTCGACCCACTCCGCGGGCCTGCGCGAAGCCCTTCAGGTAGTGTTCGGCGTGGCTGCCAGCTTCGCTGAAGAGGCCGGCGCTGAGGGAACCCTCAGCCGGTAGAGACCAGACAGGTCCTGCCTTGCGGGAAGCAACGGCGAGGGCAGCCAGCCCTCCCAGGATCCGGCGTCTGGTGATTCTCTCCTGAAGCATGGATTCCTCCTCACTCCCCCTCTTTGAGAGGCTCTTGGTCAACTCCACCGCTTGATGACGTAGCCCACCAGGTCGGGCCCTTTGAGCCTCCGCGTCGAGTTGTTGATCCTGACGTAGAACTCGCGTTCTGTTGCGGACGTGCGCATGTAGATGGGATCGGGTGAGGCCTGCACCTCCACCAGGCAGATCTCCCGATCGTCCAAACTCTGCACCTTGACGGTCGCCATCGTCGCTGCCAGGGCCCCCAACGCGTTGCCGATCGCCGTGGTGAGAGCATTCACGTAACGATCCGTATCCATTTTCTTCAGGTCCAGGTCCGGCTGTATTCCGAGGATTTTCCCATGATCGCTCACACCGATGGCAAGTGTGCCGCCGCCGGCATTCAGGAAACCGGCGATCGTCTTCAGAGCGGAATGGAGGATGACTCGTTCCGGGATACCTTCCCTGTAGCTGTAATACGCCGACGACTTGTACTCGATATGGCTGGTTTCCGTTCCCGCAAGGAGCTGGCGGCGAGTGACGTTCGCCGCGGCAACCTCGGCCGTGATGATCCCCGTCGGTATCGCGACGACTCCATAGCCGAGGATCATGAGGATGGACGCGAGCGCCTGTCCCAGTGGCGTCACCGGCATGAGATCTCCATGTCCGACGGTGGTCAGAGTGATGATGGCCCAGTAGACGCCCTTGGGAATGCTCGTGAACCCGTTCTCCGGGCCTTCGATCAGGTACATGAGCGAGCCGGCCACGAACATGATGGTCACGACTGCCACCATGAAGACGGCGATCTTGTGGCGGGAGGCCCGGATCGCTGTTCCGACGTGTGAAGCGGCCCGCGAATATCGAACGAGCTTGAAGATGCGGAAGATGCGCATGACCCGCAGCACACGCGCCACCCCGAACGCCTGGCTGCCGGGAAAAAGCAGGACCAGGTAGGTTGGCGCGATCGATACCAGGTCGACCACGCCGAAGAAGCTGAGGGCGTACCGGCCAGGCCGGTCGACGCACCACAGCCGCAGGACGTATTCGATGGTGAAGATCAGAGTGAAGGCGATTTCGATATTGCGCAGCCACGCGTAGGCCGCGGAATCTGTTTCCTGGGTCGATTCCAGCGTGATCGCACCGACGCTGCCCAAAATCGCGGCCAACAGGATGGAGTCGAAGATCTTCGCAGAGCGGGACTGACTGCCGAAAATGACCTCGAAGGTCCGTGTGCGCAGGGAACCCGGCGCGCCGGCCGGGCCGAGAATAGACATCGTGGTTGACTCATCTTACACGGAACACGCGGCAACTCAACAACTGCCGTGTCGAGGGTATTCCGGCGGCCGGATCGAAAACCGGCGGACGACGGTCCATGACCAACGTGTCAGGCGTCACCTTTCGTCGCCGCCATCCACCGGCCGAGGATGAAGAGCGCCAGCGGAGTCATGTAGATCATGATTCCCCCCAGGTGGCTCACCTGATAGGAGAACAGCAACTCGTAGGCCCAAACGGCGGCCGCCGTGAACGCGCTCGCCGCGACGAAGGCCAAGTCCAGCCGGGTCAATCCCCGCTTTTTCTTGGGTAGCAGGACGAGGTAGATGACCATGCCGATGACGAGAAAGCCCAGGAAGTGAAGTGGCCGGTACAGCGGGGGACCGACGTATTGATCCAGGGACGCCAATCTTTCATACAGGAGAACTGAAAAAACTACGGCAACGACGAGCCGCAGGAATCTCATCGTTCAATTGCCTTGCAGGAGCCTTCGGACCGGCCCGCCCATATCAGTTCGGACCCGGATTCAGTTGCGGAACGAGGGGTCCCTCTGGTCCATGAGCCGAACCAGGGCGTCGAATTCCAGTTTGCCCAGGTCGGCAGCGCACTGGGCGAAATCATCCATCTGGTCCGCCGACCGCTGGACGACCGATTCAGACGGGATCACCAGTTTCTGCCGGCAGGCCATGGCGTCGAGCTGAACCTGGCACGCCCGCTCCAGGCGGTAGATGTGCAGGAACGCCTCGGGGACCGTCTGGCCCACCGTCAACAGGCCATGATTGCGCAGGATCATGGCGTTCGCCGTTCCCAGGTCCCGGGCCAGCTTCTTGCGCTCCTCCAGGAACAGTTGGGAGCCTTCGTAGTCGTGGTAGGCGACATTGTTGTAGAAGCTGGTGGCGTTCATGCTGATGTTCAGGAGTCCGCATTCCAGCGCCGCCACGGCCATTCCGGCCCGGGTGTGGGTGTGGATCACGCAGTGGGCATTCTCCCGGTGTTCGTGGATCGCGCTGTGGATGACGAACCCGGCCGGGTTGAAGGGATATTCGGAGGGCTCGACCAGATTCCCGTCCAGGTCGATCTTCACCAGGCTGGACGCCGTCATCTCGTCGTAACGCAGCCCGTAGGGATTGATCAGAAAGTGGTGATCGGGACCGGGCACTCGAAGCGAGATATGCCCGTAGATCAGCTCGCACCAGTCGAAGTAGTCCACGATCCGGTAGCAAGCCGCGAGCTGGACCCGAAGGTCCCATTCGACAGCATCGATTTCCCGAGGAACCTGGGAGACTACGGATGTCTGTATCGCCGCCATAGCTGATCCTCCTTCATTAATACGTTTACTCTGGACTCAATTATGGAATCTTTGGCTCGGATTTCTGAACTGGCCATATATTATGCACTATAGCATAGTCTCCTAGTCGTCAGTCAACCGAACCTCGATTCGATTGTCATTGACAATGATGACACATGCGTCGATAAATTGCTGATTCGTTATCTCGAAGTCGGAGAACGCTTGCGCATCCGATGCGAGGGCGTAAAGCATTAGACTGTCTGCATCAGGAGGAAGATCACTCAAAAAATCCCGATGCGGTATAAAGAGATCAAGACGTACTCCAGTGAGGCCAGTGCCGTCGAGCACAGCACTAATTTGCTTTAGCCTTACGAGGAGCCGATCGTTTAGGATCCGGGCAACACGCTGAGACTGGTTTAGCTGATTGGTGTTATAGACGCTGGAATCCATCCCGAGATCGACGACCAAGTAGTCTCCCCGGCGAAATTTGATGTGACTCAAACCGGCGCCCCCAAGCGTCTGGTGTGTATACGCAAGCAGGCCGTGCTGCAGATCCGGTGGAACAGCGTTCAGTGGCCCTTGAAAGACACTGGTAGCCATATTCTTGTAAATTTCCGCTAACCGGGATTGCGTGTCAACACTGTCATTGTCCCCATATGACACGACTCGGTCGAACTCCGCCTGAACAGAAGTGCTGTCGGTATAGAACCGTAGCTTAATAGCTACGCTATTGTTTCGCAGCTCCGCCTCGACGTATTTCTTTTTTGTTTTGAGCTTTTCGAATCGCAGTTCTGTCATTAAAGGAAGCTGGCCTGTCCAATTCGTTTCTGGGTAAATATCGGCGCTGAGGATCGGAATCGGATCTCCGCCCCAACCGGAACAAGAAACACAGATTCCGTCCTCGTACAGAACTGACAACGGAACCATTAGTGTAAAGGAATCGCCCTTAATTGCGTCTATTTGGCCTAGCGCATGAACGGATATCAGTAGACATAACGAGACTGTAAGAAAGAATGTTTTCATTTGTTTAACATCAAGGAATTCACTTTGCATCGGAGATTGTCCGATACCCTCGCACACACATCTTGGCGATTCAAAAGCATTCATTCAACAAAATCAGGTTACCATGATATTACGTCGATTCAAATGGGCGATCAATCCGGTCCCACTGGTAGCCGAGCCCCGTCCCCCGGAGCGTCGACGTGCGGATCCTTCCCTGCTCCAGCTTGAAGAATCCAGGGTGGATCGCCCGCTCCGGTTCGCTGCTGGCGGGAAAGAACTGCCGGCTGTTGGACTCGACGCCGCGAATGGTTTGCAGCCTACCCGCAAGTCCGGCGGATTGAAGGAGGGCGATGCCCGGGTTCGTCAGATCCTGGACCGCGAACGGAACGCCGGCCGCAGCGGCCCTGGACGCCAGCACCAGTTCGGCCGACTGGCACTTGCAGGTCTTCAAAGCGAGACCGCTGTAGCCCAGTTCCAGCGCCAGTTCCAGGTCCTCCAGCGAACTCAGGGCCTCGTCCACGATGACCGGCTTGATCTGCCGCAATTCCGTCATGTCCAGCATTCGCCTGCGCAGGTCCCGTTCGCAAGGCTGTTCCACGTAGAGCAGAGAGTCGAATGCCGCACGATTCTGTTCTTTCAATCGGACCAGCAACTCCACCATGTACTCGGGCGTGTCGCACATCTCGTTCGTGTCCGCCGTGAGCCACAGTTCATCGACGCCCAGGCGGCTTTGCTCGCTCCGGGCCAATCGGTGGACCTCCAGCAGCCGGTTGAGATCCCACTCCAGGTCGGTCCCCACCAACTTGACCTTCAGGCAACGGAGCGCCTCGTAACGGATCCATTGGTCCAGGGAAACGGGGAGGCCGTCGTCGGGATCGTCTGCCGTGATTTCAGTTTCCGAGAGCTTGTCCATCCCACCCACCAGGTGGAAGGCGTCCACCTGCTCCGGAAGGGGATGGAGAAATTCCTCCACGTAGCGTCCCGCGTACGATGACCCCAACCAGCGGGAGAGGTCGTGATCCATGTGCCCGGGGCCGTAACCCAGGTAGGTGTCGATGCCTGCCGCGTTCCCGAAGGCATCGTGGACGGCGGCATCGGCCGCGGACGCGCAGATAAGGGCGTTGAGCCGTGGCATCTCCTCCGCGGCGCCCGCGTCCCGGCAGAGGTCATGTGTCAGGGACTCCAGCTCCGGCTCCAGTTCCCAGAAGAGGTCGATGGGATGGGCGAAATCCCGAACCTCACCGAGACGCCGGCACCAAGCGGTCACGAGCTGGACCATCAGGTCCTCCCGCTCAGTGTGACCCACGCGGCTCGAGGGCCAGCCCCAGACGTCGGACAGAAAGATGGCCCCCCAGCCTTCCCCTTTCTGCCCCCGCCGGTTCTCCATCACGACCCGAACGTGACAGAGCCAGGCCGAGTCCATGACCACGCCGCCGAACTTCAGGGGCGTCCGGGATTGCTCCCGGGTGAAGAATGGTTGAATCTCCAGGATCCGAACGTCCGTTTCCATAGCTGATCCCCTGACGTCCGTGCATGATTTCGCTTGCACGGTCCTTGAACCCGTCAGTACCGCACGTAGTTTACAGACCGTCGCAGTTTGGTTCGACCGATCGTGTCTCTGTGACCACGCAGCGTTTGAGAAGGTCCGAAAAGGGAAGGTCGATATTCTCTATGGGGTTGTCCATGTCGGCGAATCCAGCTCGATTGCGGTCTAGTGTGGCGTCCCGAAAATACATGTATTCGTAACGGGTCGAACCTTGATTTCGAATCCCCGTAGGGGCACCCCTTGTGGGTGCCCTCTTCGGTCCAAACCACGCCAGGAGGG
>JAJDTT010000127.1 GCA_022827025.1 Acidobacteriota bacterium | reverse complement strand
GGACCAGGAGGGGAAGGAGCCGGTTCATGGGTTGGCGGATGCGACTGTCGAGGATCTCGGCCCCGGAACCAGGACGGTCACTCCTCCTTGGAAAAGGCGGCGTCGAAAGCCACGCCGGAGGGTTTGAAGTCGATGGACCGGACGAAAGCGGCGGACTCGGTGGCGCCATGCTCCCGGTCCATGCCCGGGTCTTCCCATTCCACCGAGAGCGGGCCGCCGTAACCGACGTCGTTCAGGGCTCGGATCACCTCTTCGAATCGGACGCTGCCCCGGCCCAGGGACCGGAAGTCCCAGAAACGGTCCGGATGCCCGAAGGGGAGATGCCCGCCGAACACGCCGGCCCGGGTGGGCGCCGGAGACCAGTAGGCGTCCTTCATGTGGACGTGGACGATCCGGTCCCCGAAGGTCCGGATGAAGTCCACGTAGTCGACTCCCTGGTAGCCCAGGTGGCTGGGATCGTAGTTGAAGCCGAAGCTTTCGTGCCCGCCGACGGCCTCGATGGTTTTTTCGGCGCTGGAGATGTCGAAGGCGATCTCGGTGGGATGGACCTCCAATCCGAACCGTACGCCGCAGTCCTGGAACACCTGGAGGATGGGCAGCCAGCGGCGGCCCACGTCCTGGAAACCCTGCTCGATGGACTCGGGGGCCACGGGGGGAAAGGAGTAGAGGAGATGCCAGATGCTGCTTCCCGTAAACCCGTTGACGATCTTGACCCCGAACTCGGCCGCGGCCCGGGCCGTGTTCTCCATCTCCCGGGCGGCTCTCTCCCGAACCCCCTCCGGGTCGCCGTCACCCCAGACCGGGGGAGGCAGGATGGCCTGGTGCCGGTCGTCGATGTTGTCGCAGACCGCCTGGCCCACGAGGTGGTTGCTGACGGCGTAGCACTGGAGTCCGTGCCGGTTCAGCGTGTCCCAGTGATTCCGGCAGTAGGAATCCTCTTCCAGAGCCCGATGGACCTCGAAGTGATCTCCCCAGCAGGCCAGCTCCAGGCCGTCGTAGCCGAAGTCCTTGGCCTTGCGGCACATGGTGTCGAAATCCAGATCGGCCCATTGCCCCGTAAACAAAGTGACCGGTCGTCCCATAACCCCCTCCGAACCGCGAGAATAGCACATGAGAACAGGGGTTTCAGCGGCTCACATCTCTCCTGTCCTGCCGCTCTTCGTCTTGCGAGACGTGCCGCGGCTGACTATACTTTCCCCGCCGGCACGGGAGTCTCCGGGGCCGAAGAAAGGACCTGAAAATGATTTTCCTCTATGCGGCCATCTACGTGGCCGTGGTGGTCCAGATTTCCAATCTCTGCACCACGATCTACCTTCACCGGTACATGTCTCACCATGCTCTCAAATTGCATCCTTCGGTGGCCATGGCCATGCAGTTCTGGCTCTGGTTGCATACCGCCATCGACCCGCGGGAGTGGGTCGCGGTTCACCGCAAGCACCACCAGTTTCCCGACGAGCACGGGGATCCCCACAGTCCCAAACTGGAGGGTCTGTGGAAGGTCCTGCTGACCAATGCCTACCTCTACCGCAAGGAAGCGGCCAACCCGGAGACCGTGGCCCGGTACACCCGCGACATCCGCACCAACCGGGTCGAGGACTTCATGCACCGGCAGGGGTATCTGGGCCTGTTCCTGGGAGTTCTGGCCGCGGGGGTGTTGTTGGGACCGATCGCCGGGATCGCGTCGTTTCTGATCCAAGCGGTGGTCTACGTCTTCCTCAACGGCATGATCAACGGAGCCTGCCACGCCGTGGGCTACAAGAACTTCCACAACACCGCCACCAACCTGCGTTGGGTGGCCTGGATCACCGCCGGCGAGGGGCTGCACAACAACCACCACCATGCGCCGTCGTCCCCCAAGCTGAGCCTTCGTCTCAGCGAGATCGACCCGGCTTGGCCCGTGATCCGCCTGCTCGAGTGGTTGAAACTGTGCAAGGTCAGGCCGCGCCTCACGCGCATGCCCTCTTCGTGATTCTGCGGGTTGGGACTACCGGGCCGGTGGTCCCAGTGTGAACGTCCGTCCTCCCAGCTCGAAGCGGACTCCGCCTCCGCCGGGGGCGAACGGTGTCTCCTCCCCTTTTTGTGGAGAATCCAGCAGTTCCAGAGCGTCTCCCGGAACGGCCCGGACCGAATCAGGATCGATTCTGCGGACCATGCTGTCCCGCAGGTCCATCAAAAGCGGCTCGTCCAATCCGGGGACTTGGATAAGAAAGCCGCTGGCCCCTTCCGATTCAAAGATCCGCGCCTGGTCTTCGGGATGGCCGTCGACGGTGAGGGAGTAATTCTGGCTGGCCACGAACCGGGAGGTCTCGGCCAGTGAACCCAACCGATGGGCCGCCTCGATAAATTCGATGTCCGTGATCCTGTACGCCCAGAGGGGGACTCCGAAAGCCATCAGCAGCGCCAGGACCAGCCGCCTCTTGGGGAGGCCTCCCGATTTGCGCCTCCTCCAGAAGCAGACCAGGGTAAAGGGAACCATCAGCAGGAGATCCTGCCAGAACGCCTCAGCGGGAGTGCGCTCGATCAGGGACCCGAAGCAGCCGCAACTCCCCGGTTCCCGCAGTCCCTGGGACACGAGCCAGTAGTTGCGTCCGTTCAGGAAGATCAAGAAGACCACCAGGCCCGCGGTGGGCAGCAGGACGACGAGGTGCCGGACTCCCAACAGCAACGCCGTTCCCAGGCCGGCCTGCAGGGCCAGGGCGATCAGCGCCACCTGAGTGGCCGTGAACAGGAAATCCAACTCCTCCTGCCGGATCTGGTCGATGAAGGCGCCGAAGTCGTCCGCGTTCCAGCCCTTGCCGTAGGCGGCGACCAGAAACACGACCCCCAGAAGTACCGCACCGGCCGTCCCGGCGTGTTTTTTCCAACGGATGTGGTCCTGAACCATGTCCGGCTATTCTACCTTTGCGTTCATCTCGGATGCAGTCCGCCGGGTTGAGCCGAATAACATCTGATAGAAGGGAAGAGATTCCGACTAGGGACTTGCCGAAATCGTTCCGGCCAAGCCGCGGGGTAACACCGGTATCGTCCCCTTCGCGAGCAGACCGCGGACTTCCTCTGCCAGCGGGGAACTGTCCGGATCGATCGCCAGGTTTCTCTCCACCAGCGCCCGCGCCTCGCGACCCCGTTCCTTCAGGCTCCGGACCAGGATCGTCGCCGCCAGGGCCTGGCCGTAGAAGGATGCGACGAGTTCCGCCCGCGGGCTCATTTCGCCCAACAGGTGGAGTCCCTTGAGCAGGTCGGTCACGTCCTGGAAGATGAGTCCCAGGCGCCGCCGTGTGCCGCTCCAATTTTCCCCGGACGTCAATTGGCGGGCCACCTGCATGTGGTACGTCCGGAGTCCTTCGGCCAGCGTCGTCGCCACCACCATGTCCTGGTCCGCCGCTTTCCTCCCGGCCTCCAGCAACTGCTTCCGGGTCAGCCCCATAGCCGGAACGAACACGACGGGTGTCCCCTGTTCTCGTCCCAGAATGGATTCCACCACCCGCCGGATCGTGCCTGCCGACTGGATCTCTCCGCTCTTCAATTCCAACGTGTTCATGGTAGTGGAACCTGTTGCAAACGATTGCCTGAAACCGCCACATTACCAAAATCAGGCTCTCTGCTCACCCCTCCACCGGCCTTCATGGACCGGTCCTGCACCAGGTGATATAACTCATTGAAGCCCACAGGAGGCCTCATGGGTCGAAACGCTTTCCTTGCAAGTTGCATCGCGCTGGCCTTGGCCACTTCGTTTCTTGCCGGACAGCAGGATTCCATAGGCCGGGGGGACCGTGAAGGGCCAGGCCGGCAACCCGGCGGAAGAAATGTCGACGGGCCGGCCGAGCAGGTCTGGAGCGAGCGGGCCGGAGATACGCGAAGCCGGATGATGTCCAGACCGATAATCCTCGCCGGCAAGGTGGTGACCGAGGACGGGAGTCCGATTCCCGAGACCATCGTGGTGGAATTGGTCTGCCATGCGTCGGTGCGCCAGCAGGTCCATACCTTCAAGGGAGGGCAATTCAGCTTCGACCTGAGTCCGCATCCGAGCGCCGCGTTCCTGGATGCCAGCGTGGCGCGCAACGACGCCGACAACGTGAACCCCTTTGCCCGGGTTCCGGGAGGTGAGTACACCGCGGGTGGAGATCAGGTGGACCTGTCCGGGTGCGAGGTGAGAGCCAACCTTCCCGGATTCGTCTCGGACCGGATCCAACTTGGGCAGCGAAGAGCTCTGGACCGTCCCGACATCGGCGCCATCGTCATCAAACGCCGGGAGGGCGTGGTCGGCTCCACCGTGAGCTTTACCGCCTTGGCGGCGCCCGGAAAGGCCAGGAAAGCGTTCGCCAAGGCCGAAAAGGAACTGCGAAAAGAGAAAACGAATCTGGACAAGGTTCGGAAGGAACTGGAGAAGGCGGTCCAGGTCTATCCCAAGTACGCCACCGCCTGGCATCTCCTGGGTCTGGTTCGGATGGACTACAAGGACCAGGAGGGGGCGCGGCAGGCCTTCGAAGCCTCCATTGAGGCGGATGAGAATTACATGCGTCCCTATCTTTCCTTGGTGGACATGGAAATCCGCGCCGGCGACTGGCCGCGTATCTCCGAGTTGTGCGGGAAGGTGGTGGAGTTGAACCCCTTCATGGTGCGGTGCCGGTACTTCCACGCCGTGGCCAATCTGAACCTGGGCCGGATGGAGGCGGCGGAAGCGTCGGCCATCAAGGTGCAGGAGAGCCGGGATTCCCGGTTCCTGTCCGGAAGCCACTACATCCGGGGAGCCGTCCTGGCCCGCAAGGGGGACTTCGAGTCGGCAGCAAAACAGTTCCGGCATTTTCTGAAGATCGCTCCGGAAGGCCGGGGCGCGGCCCAGATCAAGGAGAATCTCGTGGCCTGGGAACGGCAGGGCCTGATCCGGGCCGATAAACCGTCTCCAATCCAAGCCGGACAAACGTTCCCATAGGCAGGCAGGCGACCTTTTCATGTGCAGGAACAAGCTGATTCGGTTCTGGCTGGCGGCGTTGCTGGCCGGGCCGCTGCTGCCGGTGCCCGTGGCCCTGGCCCAGAACGTCCGGCCGGGTCCTCTGTTCGGGACGACTGACGACCGGCCGCAGGACGCGGACCTCACCGGCAGAGGCTTCGATGACAACCGTATCGAGGTGCCGAAGCGGCTGCTGCTGGCGGGACGGGTGATCCTGGAGGACGGCAATCCCCTCCCCGAGTCGCTCAACGTCGAGCTGGCCTGCGGCGGTTCGGTCCGGCAGGAGACTCACACCTACGGAGACGAAGGCCGTTTCAGCTTCGAGTTGGGTGGCAGCGAAGCGGCCATCAACCCCACCGGAACGGGCTCCAACACCTTCGATCCCTTTTCCCGCGTTCCCGGGGAACGCCAGGACGCCCAGAGATTCGATCTCAGCGGTTGCGTGATCCGGACGGCGCTGGACGGCTTTCGGTCCAACTCCATTCCCCTGGGCGTCCGCGGCTACATGGACAGCTCGGACGTGGGAGCGATCATATTGAGGCGCCTGGAGCACGTCGGCGGTACCACGGTCAGCTTCAATACCCTCGCCGCCCCCAAGAAAGCGCAAAAAGCTTACCGGGAGGCCGACCTGGAGTTGAAGAAGCAGCAGGGGGATGTCCGGAAGGCCATCCGGCACCTGAAAGAGGCCATCGAGCTCTACCCAAAGTTCGCCGCCGCCTGGTACCTCCTGGGCCGATGCCACCATGCTCTCCGGGACCGGGAGACGGCCCGGGAGCATTTCAAAAAGGCGGCCGCCGCCGATCCCAAGTACCTGCGGCCCTACATGTTTCTGGCCATGATGGCGGTGCGCGACGAGTCCTGGGAGGAAGCGGCCCGCAACTGCGACCACGTCGTCGGCCTCAATCCGCATATCATGCGGGCCCAGTACTTCAGCGCCGTCGCCAACCTGCAACTGGGCCGGCTGGACCGGGCCTTGAAGTCGATCACCGCGGTCCGGGAGAGCGACTCCAAGAGATACCTCGCCGGAAGCCACTACGTCCACGGAGCCATCCTGGCCCAGAAAAGGGATTTTGCCGGCGCCGCCCGGGAGTTCCGGAACTTCATCGCCCTCAAATCAGGCGACAAGGCTTCCCGGGAACTCCAACAGAGGCTGGCCGCCTGGGAGCAGCAAGGCCTGATCCGGCCGGAATAGGAGGGGGGACTTTCCTGTCCCCCCTCCTCCCTTCCCCATTGGGAATTCGGCGGTCTGAATAGTACGCAAGAGGGCGCCCACAAGGGGCGTCCCTACTCGGCGATAAACGTCATTTCCCACTCGCCCACCCTGGTCAGGGGCGTCGAGGCGTGGACCAGGTTCGGCTCGCCGGCTTGAATCCAGGCGTCCAGCTCCTGCAAGTGGCCGAGCCGGCGCAGGTGCTGGTAGGACCCCGCGTCGATCTTGTCGACGGCCCAGGTCTTGGAGCTGTCCCAGAAGGCCAGGTAGGGGACGCCGGCCTTCAGGAGCTGGTGGGCTTTCCTCCGGTACTGTTCGGGCGTCAAGACCCTGGGCATGACGTTGAGAGCCAGCTCGCATTCGGTCCCCCTGGTCAGCGACAGCCAGTACTCGATGTCCTCGGCCCTCTCCCAGGCCAAATCCCAACTGAAGAGACCCTCGGCCGAGGTGTAAGGGATGATGCCGTCGATGAGGCCCTCGCGGATCCAACCCGGCACGTCCATGGCGTAGAAGAGGTTCTCCTCTTCGCCGCCGAAGACCCACGCCGACAGGGCCGGCGGCCGGGACCGTCCCTGGCGGCGGGCCTGCCGGTGCATTCTCTCCCGGAGCTCCCGCATGAAACCGGTGAGAATGTTCGCCCTGAACCGAAGCCAACGCGGATCTTTCTCGTCGATCTCCCGGGGGTCCTGACCGTACTCTTCTCGAAATCCCTCAATCAGCGGAGGCTCGTACTCAACATACGGAGGCCGGCGACTGTAGAGAATCGAGATGCCGTCGACGGGATACTCGGCCATCTCCAGGAAAAGAGAGATCAGGAACTCCCGGGTTTCCGGATAGCTCAACGAGATCCTGGGGGCCCGGCTGCCATCCCGGCGCACCGCCCTCAGTTCGGGATGCCGGTCGTAGAACCCTCCCCGGTTGATCTGGTCGAAGGGCGGGGAGAAGTGAAACGGTCCCATGCCCTCGCAGAACCGGTAGCTGGCGTGGAACTCAAGTCCCAGCTCGTGGCTGTAGTCGATGGCCACGCGGAAGGGATCGATCCCCCGTTTCTCGTATTCGGCGAAGTTCTCCACGATCCGCCGGTAGGCGGGGACCGGGTAGTCCTCCATCCGGGCGTACTCCGGAGTCCAGGTCCTGGCCACCCGGCTGAAGTAGGAGCAGAGATCTCCGGCGGCCCCCTCCCAGTAGATCCGTTTGAAGTCGGTGTGCCGGTAGGCTTCCAACTGGTCTCGGATGGCCCCCTCGCCGGCATCCCAGGCGAAACCCGAACCCCAGTCCTGGGTGGCGAAGAGCCTTCGGGTGGAGGTCTGTTTCCGGTCCGAGCGGAGTGCCTCGACCTCGTCGGGATCGAGGGGAACCAATTTGATGTAGGCGACCCAGACCGTGTCGCAGGTGCTTCGGCAGGGATGACCCTCGGGAATCAGCTCGGTGGCGACCTGCCTGAAGCTCAGGCGCTGTCCCGTCAGGTCGGCGGTCCTCCAGAACAGGTCCTGGATCACCTGACCCTTTTCGATGTCGGGAGCCTGGAGGAAAAGGCAGCTATAGGCAGGGTCCTCGGTCAATTTCACCCAGAGGCGCTGATCCAGATAGGGCCTCCAGGCGGTGTTGAACAGTCCCAGGTAGACATCGTGCCAGCCCTGAAGTTCCAACGGATATTCGACCGCGGCCGCCGCCGTCTCGGGTCCGGCGCGGAGCATCATTCCCTTGAAGTGCGCCGTCTCGTAGTCGATCATGCGCCAACCGAAGAGCCGGCCCTCCCGGCTCAGTGCCGAGGCCGGGAGGCAGCGATCCAGATCAGCCCGGTACAAAGGGGGTTTTCGGCGCGCCGGCCCCATGATCTCCGTGGCTTCAGGTTGACTCGTCATCGTCTATTCTCCGCCGCTGGATGCCGAGGTTGCCATGCCTCCTGCGGTCGCAACGCCGGATGTCACGAACTCGCGTCGAATCATTCGGAGATTTTACAGCCCCGATGTACGATGCAACATATACGCCGAAACGGTCCCGGTTTTCTCATCCTGGAAACGCGGATATAAAAGGGCGGAAGCGTATTGAGCCAAAGAGGGCGCCCACACACGGGGCGCCCCTACACCAGTTTTTGACCATGGGCATACTCGATCGCTGGCAGAAGGAACCGGGGGCGCGGGTCGAGGGATCCCGGGGCTTGGACCGTTCCAAGGTGCAGGCGCCCGGCGTCGTGGCGGTCCCTTCCGGCGGTTTCCGCCTCTTCTACACCGCCGTGGGACCGGCGAAGCCCTTCCTGGCGTGTCAAGGCTACATCCTCAGTGCGTTCTCCCAGGACGGTCTCCGGTTCCGCGCCGAGCCGGGAATTCGAGTGGCGCCCCGGCCCGGTATTTCGCACATGTCGTTGCGCGTGCTGGCTCCGTCGGTGACCCGGTGCGCGGACGGTCGCTGGCGCATGTACTTCGAAGCCAGGGGACCCGCCCATGAACCGACGGTGATCTGCAGCGCGGTCTCCCGTGACCTGCGGGAGTGGGAGTACGAGGGGATCCGGCTCCGTTCCGCGGGAGGCGTCGGGGCGCCCCGTTATGTTTCCCTTCCCCGGGGCGGAGCGCGCCTCTACTGCTGCGCCTCCGAATACGGTCCCGAGGGGCCGGGCCGCAGCGAGCGGGTGGCCCACCACGTGGTGAGCGCCGCGACCTCCGACGGTCTCGACTTCGAGTGGGAGCCGGGAGTCCGGCTGCCGGACCTGCGCGGAGAGACCGGCGAAACCGGAATCACGGCAGCCGACGTGATCCCGCCGCGGCGGGCCGGGGAAGATTGGGTCATGGTCTTCTCGGCGTGGCAGGACCTCCCGCCCGGGGCTGTCGCTCCCCCGCATCCCAGCGAGGAGGTGGACGCCGTGGCGAGCGGCCGGAGCCAGGACTTCGCCGCGGCCTCCATCGCTGCCGACATGGCGGGTTACCGGTCGCGCATCTACACCGCCACTTCCAGGGACGGCCTCCTCTGGGAGCGGCGGACCTGCATCGTCGAGGGGGCCGGCTACGGCGGTCCGGGATTGGATGCGGTCCATGCCGAGGACATGTCGGTGATCCGGCTCGGCGGGAACCGTTACCGGATGTACTACGCCGCGTGCGACAGGCATGGAACCTGGAGAGTCGCCAGTGCGGTGACCTCCCCAGGACAACCGGGTTGAACCGCGCAGACTCCAGGGTTTCAATTCGGACCCCTATCAAGGATGATGGCGCACATGAAGAGAAATAATGGGTTCCTGTTCCGCCGGATCCTGCCCGTCTTGTGCCTGGCGCTGCCGGCGTCCTGCGGTCCCGGACCGGAGGAGACGCACGAGGAACGATACAAGCGGATCGTGGACATCTCCCGGGACGAAGCCGCCCTCAAGGAGTATCTGAAGAAGGTCCCGCCCACGGCGCCGGCCGAAGCCCTTGAGACCTTCGAGACGGCGGACGGCTTCCGGTTGGAGCTGGTGGCCCACGAGCCCATGGTGAACGAGCCGGTGGCGGCGACCTTCGACGAGAACGGGCGCATGTACGTGGCCGAGTTGAGGCACTATCCCTACCAGCCGGGCGACGGCGAGGATCCCCGGGGACAGGTCCGGCTGCTGGAGGACAAGGACGGCGACGGCCGCTTCGACGAGAGCCACATCTTTGCCCAGGGGCTGATCTGGCCCACCGGCGTCGCCGTCTGGAAGCAGGGGGTCTACGTCTCCGCTCCTCCCCACGTCTACTACATGAAGGACACTGACGGCGACGGCCGGGCCGACGTCCAGGAGATCGTCTTCACCGGTTTCGGCGTCACCAACGAGCAACAGATGGTGAACAACCTGATCTGGGGCGTGGACCACAAGATCTACGCCTCGACGGGCGGCGACGGCGGCTACATCCGGCCGGGGGACCAGCCGGAGGCGGAACCCATCTCCGTATACGATCGGGACTTCCGATTCGACCCGGTGACCCGCGAGCTGGAGCTCACCACCCAGACCTTCCAGTTCGGCCACAGTTTCGACGACTGGTACAACCGCTACGTCTGCACCGCGGGGTCGTCGGGCCGGCACGTGGTCATGCCCGGCGGCTACCTGCAGCGCAACCCCTACCTGTTCTTCGACCTGCACGGCTTCCACTGGGAGGGACACGGCTCCCTGGAGGTGAATCCACTGGTGCGGGGATCGACCCGGGTCTACAAGATCAGTCCCGTCGAGCTCTGGCGGACCATCCGGGAAGCCCGCCGCGTCTTCGCGGGGCGGAGCAATCGGAGCGCCGGAGTGGGACACGACTACCAGACCGCCGGCGCCGGGGTGCAGATCTACCGGGGTCACGCCTATCCCGAAGAGTATCGGGGCAGCCTCTTCATCGGCGCCAACACCGCCAACCTGCTGCACCGGAGAGTCCTGGAGGAGGACGGCGTGAGCTTCCGATCGGTGCGGGGCGAGCCGGAGAACGTGGAGATGGTCCGTTCCACCGACAACTGGTTTCGCCCCGTGAACTCGGTCAATGCGCCCGACGGAACGCTCTACATTCTGGACATGTACCGGGAGTTGATCGAGGCGGCCCACGTCCCGGCCCGCGTGGTCAAGCATCTGGATTTCACCCGGGGCCAGGAACATGGCCGCATTTACCGCCTGGAGCCCGACGGCTTCCAGGTCCCGCCGCGGCCGCGTCTGGGGGAGGCCTCGACTGCGGAATTGGTCGGTCACCTGGAGCACCCGGGAGGCTGGTGGCGGGAAACGGCCCACCGGCTCATCTTCGAACGCCAGGACCGGTCGGCGGCGCCCCACCTGGTCCGGCTCCTGAAGGAGAGTGAGAAACCGCTGGCCCGGATGCACGCCCTCTGGTCCCTGAACGGACTGGGTGCGTTGAAGGAAGCCCATCTGGTCCAGGCTCTGGCAGACCCGTCGCCGGGTGTCCGGGTTCACGCCGTGCGGCTGGCCGATCGCCGATTCGACCGCTCCCGGACGCTGTTCCGGAGAGTCCTCGCGCTGGCCGAAGACGACAACCCCAAGGTGCGGTTTCGGGTCGCGTTGGCGCTGGGCCAGGCCCGGGACCGGAGGATCCTTGGCGGACTGGCCCGACTCGCCGAGCGGGACTCGGGGGACCGCTGGACTCGAAACGCCGTCCTGAGCTCCAGCAGCGAAATCGCCGACCGCCTCTTCGTCCGGCTGCTGGAATCGGACGGCTTCGTCGCCAGGCCGGAGGCCGGGGCCTGGCTGGAGCCGCTGGCCCGCACCGTCGGGGGCCGCAACAAGACGCCGGAGATCCGGCGGCTCACCGGGGCCGCCGCCACCCACGCCGCCTTGTCCGACACCATTCGGATGCAGCAGGTTGTGGTCACCGGCCTGGCGGAGGGCCTGGCCATCTCCAACCGGTCTCTCGCCCGGCTCCGGGGTCTTTCGCGTCCGGCAACCCGGATGATCCGGGATCTCATGAAACGGGCCGCGGAGACCGGCGGAGACGAGTCGGTCCCCGAGGAGGAGCGTTTGGAGGCCATCCGACTCCTGGCCCACGGCGACTTCTCCCAGGTTCGGGACTCTCTTGCCCAGCTCGTGGACTCCAGCCAGACCCAGGCGGTGCAGCTTGCCGGGATCGAGGCCCTGGAGCGTCACGATGTCCCCGAAATCGCCGGCATCCTGCTCCAGGATTGGATGGCTCAGACGCCCGACGTTCGGAGCCGGGTCCTGACCAGCCTCCTCTCCCGGCGGCCCTGGACCCGTGTCCTGTTGCAGGCGATTCAAGAGGAACGGGTCGCCTCCAGCCAGCTCAACTCCAGCCGCCGCGAACTCCTCATGAATCATGACGACGAGGCGATCCGGGATCAGGCCAAGGTCCTTTTCGCCTCTCAGACGGCCGGCACCCGGCAGCAGGCCCTGGCCGACTACCAAGTCGCGCTGACCCTCGAGGGGGACCGGGCTCACGGAGAAGAGGTCTACCGGCGCGAGTGCATCCAGTGCCACCGTCTCTATTCCACGGAGCACCTGGTGGGCCCCAATCTGATCATGGGCTCCTACAAGGACCCGGAGCCGCTGCTCACCAATATTCTGGATCCCAACCGGTTCGTGGAGCCCCAATATCTCCAGTACGTGGTGACCGACCGGCAGCGGCGGCTCTTCACCGGCATCATCACCGACCAGAATTCGGAGAGCATCACCCTGGTGGAGGGTGAGGACGTCCAGAACACGGTCTTGCGCAAGGACATCCTGGAAATGCGGGCGACGGGCAAGTCACTCATGCCCGAGGGCCTGGAAGAGAACGTCACTCCCCAGGAGATGGCCGACCTCATGCGGTTCATCCTGGATTACCAGTACGTGATCGGCACGGAGAGCGCCGGCTACGGTCCCGGTTACGAGATCTACGAACCGCTGGCCACCCGCCGCTGGAGACCCCCCGGCGAAGAGAGACAAATGATGAGACGTGATTGAGGCTAGCCTGAACTTCCAGTAAGGAAAAGACGTAAATCGTTGAGTATAATATAGATAGGTCAAGAGTAAGAGTTACGCTACTGGGTACATCCTTCTATAGGCGAACTCCAAGTCGGTCCAGCGCCTGCTGCTGTAACGGCGTGGGCC
>JAJDTT010000221.1 GCA_022827025.1 Acidobacteriota bacterium | reverse complement strand
GGCCCACGCCGTTACAGCAGCAGGCGCTGGACCGACTTGGAGTTCGCCTATAGAAGGATGTACCCAGTAGCGTAACTCTTACTCTTGACCTATCTATATTATACTCAACGATTTACGTCTTTTCCTTACTGGAAGTTCAGGTTAGAAACCGCCGCTCCCGGCGATTAGGAAATCGCCGCTCCTCTCGGCGTTTGGGAAATCGCCGCTCCTCTCGGCGATTGGGAATCGTCGTTCTCCTCGGCGATTGGGAATCGTCGTTTCCCTCGGCGATTGGGAATCGTCGTTTCCCTTGGCGATTGGGAATCGCCGCTTTTTACACCGACCGGTTGACGTAGTCGAGCGCCCGGAGGCAGGCGGCCTTCAGCCCCTCGCGGCGGACGGCGCGGAAGAACCTGGCGGCCAGTCCCGGGGGGGGCGGCGGATTCAGCGCGGCTTGAGACCCGAGCCAGCGGAGGCTCTTGAGGTCTTTCTCGAGACTGCGGATCTTTTCACGCAGGGCCCTCGGCAGGGAGTCCAGGGACGCCGCGGCGGGGCCCAGGTCCAGGAGCGATCCCAGATCCAGCGACTCCAGCCACTCCAGTTCTTCCTTGACGTATCCGGGATCCTCCACGATCCGCCGCAGCGGGTCGCCGAACAACCCCATGATCTCCCGGTCGCTGCGCCGGCGAAGCGACTGGACCCGGCGCCGTTTCTCCAGCAGCCGGGGCAGCGACTGCAGGACGTCGTCCACGGCCACCAGGTGGTTCAGGGAGTCCAGCAACTGCGACCGTGCGGTGGCGTCCCCCTCCTCCAGCCTGTGCAGCGTCTCGGACCAGAGGTAGAAACTCTCCTTGCGAACCCCCGAAAAATGCACCGCCCGCTTCACCGAGAGGATGAGGGCCAGCGGCAGGATCTTCCGGAAGTTCTCCTCGTCGTAGTTCTTGAAGATGGTCAGCAGCGCGTTCCGGTGCATCAGGTAGCGGGTCTTCTCCGGAGCCCGGGTCTCCAGAGTGGCGTGTCCCCGGTGGCGCACCACCGAATCGGGGGCCAGGACCACCCGGTGTCCGGCCAGCCAGAGTCGCCAGCCCAGGTCCACGTCCTCGTAGAGGGCGAAGTAGTCGGGGTCGAACCCTTCCAGCTCCAGGAAGACCTTCCGGTCCACCAGCATGGCCCCGCCGCAGGGGAACAGCACGTCCTCGCGGGGCGCCGCCGCCTCCACCGCCAGGCCCAGATCCTCCTGCAGCCCGTACCCCAGGTAGTGCAGGGAGGAGCCGTTGTAGTCGACGCGGCGCCCTTCCCAGTCCAGGATCCGGGAGGCCGCGCAGGGAGTCCGCGCATCCAGCTTCTCCAGCGCGGCGACGAGCCAGTCCGGTTCGGGGCGCATGTCGTTGTTGATGAAGGCGACACAGGACCCCCGCGCCGTCTCGGCCCCCACGTTGCAGGGCTGGGCGAAGCCGCGGTTGACTCCGTTCTCCAGCAACCGGACCTGGGGGTAGCGCCTCCGCAGGAACTCCTGGGAGCCGTCGGCGCTCCCGTTGTCCACCACGATGACCTCGCCCGGTTCCAGCGCCAGCAGGGGAGGGAGCAGGGTCGACAGGTGGCATTTCCCGTTCCAGTTGACGGTGACGACCGAGACGTCACCGGGGGATGGGGACATGGCGCGATTGTACGATAAGGCGTTTCAGTTGTGCGTCCGTCACCCGCCGCTCCTTCTGGATGCGGCGCCTCAGCCGCAACGTCTCGGGAAGCCACCACAGGTTCCAGGCCAGGTTCCCCAGTTGCGCCCATTTGCGGCGCGGCGGCTGGCGCAGGGCCACGAGGTCCCGAAGGGCGCGGACCAGGTTGGCGCCCTGGAAATTCTTGAGCAGGGCGCGAATGTTGTGGCGCTCTCCCAGGATCTCCCGCCAGAGGAGGCCCCGGTCCTCCCGGGTGGAGGCGCTCAGGTGATGGTAGGCGACCGCCTTGGGCGCCGTGACCACCCGGAATCCGCGCAGCCAGAGCCTCCAGCAGAGGTCCACGTCCTCGTGGTACATGAAGAAGCGCGAATCGAACCCGCCGGCCTCCCGGAAATGCGCCCGATGGAACAGGGCGGCGCCGGCGCAGGCGAAGAGGACCTCCCGGCTCTCGTCGTACTGACCCCGGTCCTCCTCTCCCATGCCCCGGTCCCAGGTGTAGCCCAGCCGGTTCATGCAGCCCCCGACCCCGTTGAGCCGGTGGGGACGGTCGTACAGCCTCAGCTTGGAGGAGACGGCCGCGACGGCGGGGTCCGTCTCGCCGGCGGCCACCAGTTCCGCCAGCCAGTCCGGCTCCAGGCGGAGGTCGGTGTTGAGCAGGGCCAGCCAGATCCCGCGAGCCGTCTCGGCGGCCAGGTTGGCGGCCCGGGAAAAGCCCAGGTTCCGCGCCTGCGGGAGGACCCGGACCCAGGGGAACTCCCGCTCGACGTAAGCGGCGCTCCCGTCCCGGGAGGCGTTGTCCACCAGCAGGGTCTCCAGCGGCCGGCGGGTCTGGAGCTCCAGGGAACCGAGCAGTTCCTCCAGGTAGCGGCGGCCGTTGTAGTTGATGACGGCGACGGAGGCGGGGGCGGGCGACCCGGACCCGGCCGGCCCGGCCTGTCCCCGGGATGGAGCCGATTCGGACGCTTTCCGCGGTCCCATCACCGGCGTCTCAGCTTGTCCCGGAGCCGGAGACCCGCCAGTTTCCACAAGGGGACCTCGTTGCGGAGACGCCGGATCTCCCGGCGCAGCAGCCGGATCAGCTTCTGCCGCTCGTTGATGAGGAAACGGGTGTTGAGCCAGGCCTCGTCCCGTTCCTGAAGCAGCTCCCTGACCCGTTGGTGCAGGCTCGGGAACCGGGCGTCGCCGGCCATCTCCGAGAGGCCGCAGGCGGACGCGGGGTCTGTGCCCGGCTCCGGCACCAGCGCAGCCAGGGAGTTCCGTTGGCCGTCCGGGAGAGGCGTCTTGGAGATCAGGAAAAGGGTCCGGTAGGCCGGTTCGGCCAGGTCCGGAACGTAGCAGGTCCGGTTGTAGAGCCGGTTCAGGGCGGTCATGGAAGTGGCGTCGTTCAACTGGAAATAGTGCTGGGTCAGCACCTGCATGGCCCGCCAGCGAGGCAGGTAGCCGCTGGGGAACCGGTGGACCTCGTAGCCGGGCCGGTCCCTGAAATGCTCCTCCACCAGGTCGTGGGAAGGGAGTCCCAAGGTCCGATGCTCCTCCAGGAAGCGGCGGGTGTCCAGCAGCCCCCGCGCCAGCTCCGCCTCGGTCCGCTCCACTTCCGGGGTGGAGAAGGGGGCGCCGATCAGGATGAACGACCGGGCGACGCGGTCGAGTTCCGAGAGGAAGCCGGGCCGCCGCTCCGGTTCCAGGTGCTCCAGGACGTCCAGGGACAGCACCAGGTCGAAGGAGGCGTCCTCGAAAGGCTGCTCCCAGGCCGGGGCCGGAGCGTGTTCCGGATGGTCGCAATGCCGCAGGTCGGTGGTCCGGATCCGCACCGGCGCGTCCGCTTCCGCGTCCGTTTTCGCGTCCCGGAAAAAGTCCGCGGTCGTGGCCAGGTGCCCGTCCCGGTCCCCCAACAGGCCGCCCACGTCCAGGATGGGACCCCGGGTCAACCGCGAACCCACCTGGGCCGCGAGGCGGTAGCGCTGGTAGAGGTCGAAAGGAAGGCCCAGGACCAGGTCCTCCCGGGAACAGGGCTCGGAGTCGATCTCCACGTCGTGGATGCGGAGCCGGGGCCCCAGGGGGAGCGGTTCGAAGATCAGGTGGTGGCCCCCGGTGGGGACGATGACCGACGGGAGTTCGACCGGTATCGTCTTGCGCTCCGAGTCGACGTGGATCTCGGCCAACGCGGCGCTGCCGGCCCGGACCCGCAGGGTGGTGAAGTCGGGCGAGGAGGAGACGGAGAAGCGGGTCGTGAAACGGACCGGACCGGCCAGGCGGTTCAGGAGGTAGAGAGCCGAGGTGTTCCCCTGCATGTCCCGCGAGCCCGCCTCCAACGCCGACCATCCCCAGCGCGGCAGCACCTCCAGGGGACCGGAGGCGGAGACGAATTCCGGTTCGGGGCCGGTGTAGTCATGCTTCCACGCCGCCGCCCGCTCCGCCATGGGGGATCCCTTGAACGCCGCCAGGAACTGGAAGTTGTAAGGGGTCACGGAGAAGCGGTAGGTCACGGCCAGATCCAGCTCCTCCAGCGCCGAGATCCAGAAGGAGGGGGGGCGCTCGAAGCAGTGGGTCGGCTCCGGCCGCCGGAAATGGAGCGGGTCCGGCGTGGCGCCGGCCATGAGTCCGTCCGGGTGCAGGACCCGGACCGCCTCCCGGAGGCAGGCGCGCGGGTCCGGAAGGTGCTCCAGCAGGTCGAACAGGGTGACGACGCGGGCGCAGCCGCCGGCGAAGGGGAGTTCCTGGGCGTCGCCCTGCACCAGGAACGGGCGCGCGGGAGGGTGCTGGGAGAGGGCGTAGCCGCTCAGGTCCAGCCCCACCGCCCGCCGCCCGGAACCCCGGACCGCCTCCGTCAGGTAGCCGTAGGCGCAACCCAACTCCAACCACAAGCCCTGGGGCTGGAGCGCCGACAGCAACTCGATCCACGGTTTCCAATCCGGATGCGCGCGAGCATATCCTTCGGGAGGATACCCGCTGGTCTTGCCGTGGAAGTAGTCGTGATCGTAGAGGAGGCGCTGCCGCCGGAGGCCGGAAGAATCGTCCGAACTTCCCCTCCCGGCTCCCATGACTGGCCAGCACGATACCACGCCCGGAGCGGCGATTTCTAATCGCCGGTGGGGGGGGTGGAGCGGCGACTTTCAGGCGCCGACTGGGACCGGCGTCCGGAGCGGCGTGTTTCACGCGCCGACTGGGATCGGCGTCCTTCCGGGCGCCGGGAATGGCGACGTGGAGCGGCGACTCAGCGGGGGAGCGATGCGACCCCGGGGGGCACCCACAAGGGGTGCCCCTACGGTCATCGGGGATTGGTCCGACAGGGCGGCTAGAAACCGCCCTTCCCGTGGGCGACTGGAAGTCGCCCCTCCTGGCAAGGAACACGGGGCGCGTGAAACACGCCCCTCCCAGTC
>JAJDTT010000150.1 GCA_022827025.1 Acidobacteriota bacterium | reverse complement strand
GGCCCACGCCGTTACAGCAGCAGGCGCTGGACCGACTTGGAGTTCGCCTATAGAAGGATGTACCCAGTAGCGTAACTCTTACTCTTGACCTATCTATATTATACTCAACGATTTACGTCTTTTCCTTACTGGAAGTTCAGTTTAATTGTTTGGTTGCAAGACCATTGGAGTCGCAGTTCCGGCAAGGATTCCCCTTGACCAACTCTGGAAATTCCTACGGACCGGGTATCCGATTCATGACAAGGTTCTGCATTTGAATCGACTTGGAAACAGTACCGAAGTAGGTGATGTCGATTCTGAAAAGTTCGGCGTCTTCAAACCATTCAGGACCGTAGGAGGGATCGATTTGCACCAGCGTAAAATGGAGCCTCAAACGATTGGGACTTACTGTAGGGAGCACAAAAGGAACTCTCCCGAATATATTTGAGTTATGTTCCCCCGCCAATAGCGCTTCCCCTCGAGAGCGATTGCGCAAGACGTACCACCGGTTTCTTGGTCGATCCGGCAACAGCTTGTGAATTGATTCATGAAGGCTGATCTCCATCACTTTTCTTCCTTTTCCTAGAATGGTCACGTCCAGGACTTCGGTGTGATCTGAGCCTCGGCGAAATCGAGCCCCCACTTCCATGGCCAGCGGCGTGATTTCAATTCTCTGAATAAGGAAATCGATCTGCGCCGAGAGCTTGCCGACGGTTGCCAACTTTCTGTCATAGTCCTCTTTGGGAATCTCAAAGAACTTGGGAACATACCCGGGTTCAAGTCTGAATTTGCTGGCAAATAGGCGCACACCCCCAAGAGCCTCTTCTATGACCTCAACGCGCCCGTCATCTAAATCCGAGCCCCAAGTATCGAAGAATCCACTTCTAAGTTGCGCGTCTTCATACCTGTTTACATCGTGGTCTCCATAGCCCAAATCTCCAGAACCAAATGATGCGCTGGAACGAACTTGAATTGGAACGACGATCAGATCGGGAGGATGATTCTCAACTACGAGCTTCCCGTGGAGAACCATCCGTTTGTCTCGCGCCGACGTAGAGGCCTTTTGGTAAAACCTGAGACTCTGGTAGTCGATCCGTGCCGTAATCCCTTCCGGATCTACAACAGTAGGCTCCGGTTTCCGTACCGCGGCCACGAGGTCCCATGTCCAAAATTGCACGGGCAGCAGAATGCAGAGGAAAAGCGCTGACAATGTCAGAATGACATTTGGCTTGGTCCGTCGGGTCAGGTACTGAACACAGACCATGATCCCGGCTGTCGCAGTGAGACACAGAAAAAACCCTATCCATCTCGAACTTTGCAGACTCATCCTGGCCATAGGATCGATAGGCAACCGAAGGCTAGAGTCAGAGATCCCAAGTATCACCAATGCAAACAGAGTCATGGCGACGACAGAGACAACCCCAAACGCCAACATTTGGAGAAGGTTACGAGTCAGAGCGGCCAGCACCATGAGGATTGCAACCGCTACGTAAGTGTAGAACAGGGTCTCGGGAAAGGAACGAAGAATGTCCGTTACCGTCACTCCATAGAAAAGGAGCATTAGGACTTCCACGAGAAGAGTCGGGAAGATAAGAGTGCCGACCAAAAAGAACGACTTGGCCGCGAGGAGCTGCCAGTTGGAAACGGGCCTACTCAGCCAGAATGACGTACTGCCCACGACAGAGTCGTCGTGGACTAACCTCGAAACGATCAACGCCATCAAGACGATCTTCAGCGATCCAATAAGAACGATCGACAAGTACTGCATGGGGAATTCGAGCGCGACGACGAAGGGTGCGACGATCAACAATCCCAACCACCCTGCCAGATAGACGCGCAGGTGACGAAAGTCCTTGCGAAAAATGTGAAGTACCAGCTTCATCCCTCCTCCTCGTCGTAGAGCCGCCAAGTACGGGCCAGAGCCAGAAAGACTTCCTTCAGAGACATGGGACTCACGTTCAAGTCCTTGATCCCAGGAAAGATCTCTTGAATGCTCTCCGCGCCGGCGCCGTTTCGGAATCCGCTGTCCACGAAACGAAAAACCTGTCCGGCACGCTCTGTAAGCAGCCATGTCTCCGGCAGCTTCTCCGGCAACTCCTGTCCTTGTTCCAGTGTCACCTCGCATTGGCGGAAGCGGGCCCGAAGCGACGCCGCGGGCTCGGACATCTGCATCTCGCCTTTGTGGATCACGCCCACCCAGTCGGCCAGCCGCTCCACTTCGTCGATGTCGTGGGACGCGATGAAGATGGTCCGCTTCTTCTGATCCGTGACCTCCAGCAGACCCCCGATCAGCTCATCCCGGACCAGCGCGTCCAAACCGGTGAAGGGTTCGTCCAGAATCATCAGCTCCGGCCGGTAGGAAAGGGACGACAACAGCGCCGCCTTGACCTTCATCCCTCGGGAAAAAGTCTTCAGCTGACGCGCCCGGGGGAGGTTGAACTGGTGGATCAGCCGGCGGCATAAGTCGTCGTCCCAAGCCGGGTAGAAGGGCCGGCAATAGTCGATCAGTTGCTGGACGGTCATCCATTCCGGAAGCTCCTGGTTTTCGGAGACGTAGCCGATCCGCTCTAACTGGGGCGGTCCCAACCGGAGCGAATCGGTTCCCAGAATCGTGGCCTTGCCGGACGAGGGCCGCACCATGTTCATGACCATCTTGATGAGCGTGGTCTTGCCGGCGCCGTTGGGGCCCAGCAGGGCGAAGATGCTGCCGGCCGGGACCTCCAGTGAGAGATCCTTGACGGCGACGGTCTTCCGGAATCGGCGGGTCAGTCCTCGAGTCTCGATGACGGCGTTCATGTCAGTCCTCCTCCTGCTTCCTCTGATTTCCGGCTTCCGAGAGCCGTTCCCACTGGTCCTCGACGGCTCGAACAAGTTGTTCCCGAGTCAGGGACAATCTTCTGGCCTCCACGACCACCTGCTCGACCTCGTCCTCCAGCAGCGCCGACCGTTCTCGTGGAGTCGCATCCGGCAACTCCCCGACGATGGTGCCGATGCCCGGCTGGACCTCCAGGAGCCCCTGATCCACCAGCCGTCTCACCACTTTCTGAGCCGTGTTGGGATTGATCCGGAGTTCCTGGCTCAGGTTTCGTACGGAAGGGAACCGGTCGCCCGGAAGCAACTGGCCCGAGACCACCGCCTTCTGGACCGCATAGACCAGTTGCCGGTAGACCGAGACGCCGGTGCGCAACCGGATCGTGAAGGGAAGCATAGGTGTACTATTTCACATAGTACACTGGGCGTCAAACAGAAATATCACCTCGGGACCCCTCGTTTCCATGTCTAAACTTGCATTCCTGGACAACAGATCCATAATTGCAAGGTTGTGTCCACCATTCCACGGGTGTTGCGACCCAAAGTCGAGTCCTATCTCCGTCAGTTCCCGGCCGTCGCCCTCCTCGGGCCCAGGCAGGTCGGAAAGACGACTCTGGCCCGAGATATAGCGCGCACTGCCGACAGCGTGTACCTGGATCTGGAGAACCCCGCCGATCTGGCCAAATTGGCGGATCAGGGCGCCTACCTCCGTTCCCTGCGCGGCCGGCTCGTGGTGCTCGACGAAGTGCAACGCGCGCCGGAACTGTTCCAGCTCCTGCGCGTCCTCATCGACGAGCGCATCCGGGGCGGCGAGCCCGTGGGTCAGTTCCTCATTCTCGGCTCCGCCTCCATCGATCTGTTGCGGCAATCGGGCGAGAGCCTGGCCGGACGCATCGCCTACTTGGAACTGTCCCCGTTGGACATCCGGGAGACCGGCGAAGAGAGCCGGACATCACTCTGGATTCGGGGCGGATTCCCGCCCAGCTTTCTGGCGGCAAGCGACCGCCACAGCGCGCGGTGGCGGGATCAGTTCATCCGGACCTACCTGGAACGGGACATCCCCCAGTTGGGGCCCCGGATCCCGGCCGAGACCTTGCGCCGGCTCTGGACCATGCTGGCCCATGGCCAAGGGGATCTGCTGAACGCGGCGAACCTGGCCCGCGCCCTCGCCGTCGACGGCAAGACCGTGGCCAAGTACCTGGACCTGCTGGTTGACCTGCTGTTGGTTCGCCGGCTGCCGCCTTTTTTCGCCAATGTTCGGAAGCGTCTGGTGAAATCCCCCAGGCTCTACGTCCGCGACAGCGGCATCGTCCACGCGTTGCTGCGCCTGGATGAGGAGGAGAGCGTCCTCGGCCATCCTGTCGCCGGAAAGAGTTGGGAGGGATTCGTCCTGGAAAACCTGATCCGGGCCGCCCCCGAGCGGACTCAAGCCAGTTTCTATCGCACGGCTACCGGCGTGGAGGTCGATCTGATCCTGGAATTGCCGGGCAATCGCCTCTGGGCCATCGATATCAAACGCGGGCTCGCTCCCAAGGTGGAGAGAGGATTGCGGGTCGCGCTGACCGATCTACAGCCGGAAAAGGCGTTTCTGGTGCACTCGGGCGAGGAGCGCTATCCGAGGGGGCACAACCTCGAGGCCATCGGCTTGGAGGCTCTGGCCGACGAACTCTCCCGCCTGGACCGTTAGGCCTCCTCGTGGATCAGCAAGGAGCTTCCGTAGTAGATTCAGAACGAAGTCTTCGGATCGCGTCTTGCATTCCGATGCAAATTCCAACCCGAGGGGAGAGAAGAGGTGAACATGAAGCGATTCCTATTGACCGCCCTGGCGGTTCTCATCGTGCATGAGGCCCTGGGATTCATCATCCACCAGGTGCTCCTGACGCCCTACTACCAGGAGACTTATTCCTTGTGGCGAATGCCCGAGGAGATCAACATGCCCTTGATCGTTCTGGTCGCCGTGATCTGGTCCCTGCTCTTCACCTACATCTTCACCAAGGGTTACGAAGGCAAGGGCCCCATGGAAGGGATTCGGTACGGACTGCTGGTCGGCCTCCTGATCACCGTCCCGGGGGCGTTCGCCACCTACGCCGTGCAGCCCATCACGCTCTCGCTGGCCATCGCCTGGTTCGTCTATTGGACGGTCCAGGTCGTCGCCTGCGGACTCGCTGCCGCGCTGGTCTACGAGCGGGCGTAACCCGGCGGCTTCAGCTTCGCGGCGCCGAGCGCTCCAAGCCGAACAGCCGGACGGCATTGCCGCCCAGGATCAACGCCTTTTCCGCCGCCGACAGGAAGTCGCAGTGCACGCGGATGAAGTCCAGCAACTGCCGGTAGGTGCACCACTGCGACATCCTGTAGGGGCTGTCGCTCCCCCACAGCAGCGACTCGGCGCCGACGCGGTCGCGCAGTCTACGCAGTAGCTTCCGGCTCTCGGGATACGGATAGTCGGGCCACTTGGCCGGCATCAGCAGCTCGGCGTGAACCTGCGGCCGTTCGAGCACCCGCAGCAGCTCCTCCGGCACGCCGATCTGGTGGATGATCGCGGCCGGCACCAGGCCGTGGGTGATCACGCACGGCACGTCCGGGTGGAGCCGCGTCCACTCGTCCAGTTCCGCGACCCGGCGCATGAACAGGCCCACCCGGTCGAGCGCACGGTCGTCCAGGAACCAGAACACCGGCAGCGCCCGCTCCTCCACCATCCGCCAGAGGGCGCCGAACGTGGGATCGTTGTTGGTCAGGCTGGGAGGGTAGATCTGCATCCGATAGGACACCCCGTCGACGGTGATCTCGGCCTGCCCTTGGTCAGTCAGGCGAAAGCCCACGTCCGGCATGTCGGCGATGGAGTGCGAGTCGAACTCCAGGAGCCGCTTGCCGACGTGCTCTCCGGCGTCGGTGCGCCAGAAGTCGATCCACTCGCGCGAGTGGTATTGCCAGAACTTCAGGCGCAGCGCGGGGGGGGGATCCCCTGCGATTGCGATCCGAGCCTCGGGAAGATGTGGTAGTGCGCGTCGATGATGGGCGTATCACCGGTCCCGCCGGGCAGAACCCAGCCACCCCCGGTAAAACGTGGCGCGCCGTTGTCACTCATGCGGGGGTTTCCTTGGGTGGGGCAACAGCGGGAAGCCAGCGAACTCCGGTGGAGTGGGAGCAATGGGGGACAGGGAAGTCTCCTCTCCCGGTAGGAAGAAGAATAAAGAAGTCCCCCACCGCCGGGCCTCCGGCATGATCCCG
>JAJDTT010000211.1 GCA_022827025.1 Acidobacteriota bacterium | reverse complement strand
GCCCGGCCTTCCAGGCAGACCGTCGTTCGCCAACGTAGAAACCGGTACGGACGATGGACGTTCAAGTCCGTGGATACCAGATCTCTGTCTGCCGGAACCTCGGTGTCCGTGACCGGGATTCCGTCCGTCGGCCATGGAGTGGGAACTCCCAGGATGCCGGCAATGCTGGGGAGAATATCCGTAGTGCGCGTCGGACGATCCGACACTTGGCCCTGTTTCTGATGGGGAGCCTTGATCAGAAGGGGCACGGTCAGAATGTCGTCGAAGTTGGCTTCGGTCAGATGCCTCCTGCTCCCGCCCGGCTGAAAGCTGACTCCATGGTCCGATGCGACGACGATCAGGCTCCGGTCGTAGAGATCTTGTGCCTTCAGATCCCGGAGCAGGCGGCCCAGGAGCCGGTCCGCGAAGCCGACCTGCAGCAGGTGGCGCTGGTAGGCGAGAGTCACCAGATTCTCGTCCCGGGTCCAGATCCCTCTCCTGGTGAACAGGGCCATGTCCCCGCCGGGCAGATAGCGCTTGCCCGACGGCAGGTAGACCCAGGGCAGGTGGGGAATCTGAATGTGGAGGAAATGCAGACCGGGCTTTCCCGGCTCCGGAACAGACTCCAGAAACGCGTCGAACTGCCGGACGGGGTGACCCAGGCGCCAGGTCCAGCCGTAGCGGATGTCGGGCAACCGGTAGGTCAGGCGCTCGGGAAGGACGAGATGGAGATAGATCACCGAGACGTCCACCAGAAGATGGCGGAGACTTTGCCAGTGAGATCTGACGGAGCCCGGACCGGCCGGGCTGAGATGCGTCGTCGATTCCGAGACGTTGAGCCGGTGGGAGTTTCGGAGCCAGGTGAAGAGATTGTCCGGATTGTGGGCCAAATCGGGCAGAAACCCCTGGTCCTCCGCCGGGAGGTTCCCGTTCAACATGGCCGCGACCGCGTATTGGGTGGAAGGCGAAACGGTCGTCGCGTTCCGGAACCAGGTGGCGTCTCCGGCCAGCTCGGCGAAGTTGGGAAAGCGCAGGGAATCGATCCCGCCCCGGCGATCCAGGAGGGATCGAAGGGGGAGTTCATCGAAGACGACCATGACGATCGGCGTTTCCGTCCTGCCGCTTTCCAGCGCAACGCCTTGCGGCGTCTCCGGATGGAGAGCTCTCCGAACCGAGGGGTTTCCCAGAAAGAGCACCGGAACGATGAGAATGGCCGGTGACAGGAAGGTCAGATACCAGCGCGCAGTTGGGGAGCGATCGTAGACAACTGCAATCAACACCGCGAGGATCCCAACCGCACCGGCGGGAACCATTCCGGAGTCGCCCTCAAGGGTCTTCAGGACCAGCAGACCGAGAAGAAAAACAAGCATCCCGATGCCGGCAGCCTGGAACCAGCGCGTCGCGCCTGAGGCCCATCCCAGGAGACAGACACCGGCGACGACCAATCCTGGAAGGGCCAGATTCAGGAGGAAGATCAGGAACCACGCGTCAAGGAGTCCGGCCTGGCGGGCGACCAGGTACTCAGGCTGTCGGGAAAGCAGGTCGAAAACCGGCTGGGCCACGCACAAGCTGGCGAGAGTCGCGATGTGCAGGGAGTATTTCCACTTGCGGTTCTCTCCGCTCGTCCGCATATCTCACCGGGGGGGCGTCCTTGCGAATGGCCTGTGGCAAACGCCGTAATGTATTCGACGCTATCTTTCCCCGGATGTCGAGCTTGTCGCCTCGTCCTGGGCCCGCACCTTTGGCAGCTTGGCGATCAGGAACAGCGAAACCACGGCCGCGGTCAGGGCGAAGATGAAACTGGCCTGGAACCCGAAGTGATCGGCCAGGGCCCCGTGGGTGCTGGGAGCGAAGAAGCTGGCGCAACTGGTCATCATCAGGATCGACATGTTCCGGGTGGAGAGCGCGGGTGAGGAGATCCCGACGATGTAGTTGGGGAAATAGGCGCCCCCCAACTCGCCGGCTCCCATCAGTCCGAAGGCGATCAGGAAGAAGTAGCCGGGAACCGTCCAGCCCCAGATGATGGAGGTCCCCAACAGGACCATGCAGACGAAGAGGGAGGCCCGCAGGCCATAGCGCAACGTGATGACGCCCAGGGCGTAACCCGCGATGGCTTTGAAGCCGAAGCGAAGGGCCATCACCCAACCCGAGTAGTCCTTGGGGTCGCCGCCCAGGACCTCACGGCTGTAGAGGGAGAGGGTGGGCATGGCGGTGAAGACCATGAACCACATGAAGAAGCCCAGCCACAGGTAGACCAGGGTGCGGTTTTGAACGAAGGACCTGAAACTGCCCGCGAAGTAGCCGACGAAGGGTTGACGCGGGGTCTCCGGGACCGAAGCCAGGTGGTACCGGCTGGTCAGGTAGCAGGCCATGCCCATGCAGGGCGCGCCGATCAGGTAGAGCAGGGCGAAGTCGTAGGGATAGGGGAGCCACTCGATGCCGCCCCCCAGCACGTACTGGGCCCAGAGGGAGCCGGCCACGGCGAATACCGGTCCCAGGGCGAAGGTCCACTTGAAGGCCCAGGCCCGGCCTTCGGGTGTGGTGCCCCGCTTCAGGCACTGGTACTTGTAGACCTGGAAGGTGTAGGCGGAAAAACCCTGGATCAGCCCTTGGCCGATGACGGCGGTCAAGCGGACCAGGTCGCTGACCGGCGCGAAGAGGCAGATGCAGACCAGCGAAATCATGGTGGTGGTCACGGCGCAGGCGACCACGGCGGTGGTCCGGACGAACCGGTGGGGGACCAGCCACGACAGGAGGGGCGGAGCGAAGGCGCCCAGGAGATAGGTGGAGGCCGGGAGGTTGGCCACCATGGCGCTGGCCCCCAGCTTGTCCGCCAGCGCGGCCTGCACGACGCCCACGTAGACCACCGGCGCCGCGAACATGAAAATGCACATGGACACGATGTAGAGGAGGCCGTTGCGGCGGCTCATCTCTTCGGTGGGAAGGAGGAGCGTACCGGTCCCGCCGGGTTCGTTGGGCAGTATGGGTCTCAATGGCAACCTCGGCACTCGAAATTGGTTCCGTGGCAGGGCAGGCAACTGGCCTTGTCCAGTGGGATCTTGCCCGTCCCGTGGAGATCGGCGAATTCCTGCGTGTGGTCCGCGGGCCGCAGGTTCACCCCCTCCAGGTGGCAGAAGCCGCAACTGAAGGGGTTGTCGATCTCCGAGTGGCAGACCAGGCAGTCGGACATGACCGGAAGGGGAGTGGCCTCGCCGGTCTCGAGTCCCCGGTGGCAGGCTGTGCAGTCTTCGGCCCGCTCCAGCAGGGGACGGATCTCAGGTGATCCCAGATACTTGCCGTCGTCGATGGCCGCGGCAAGAACCGGGGCGAGGTCGCCCAGCCGGACGTGGAAGGCGTGGTCGAACCGGTAGGTGCGCTCCGGAGCGGTCCACCGGAGCCGGGCCGCGTCGAGAGGCGTGCTCCCGGCATCGGAGTGGCAGGACAGGCAGACCGCAGGTCGCGGAAAGATCTGGTCGCCGGCTTGACGGCTGGTTTCGGCCCCCGCGTGGCAGTGGGCGCAGGCCAATCCCAGTTCCAGGTGAACCGGGTGGGAAAAGTCCGGGGAGGCGAGGACGGTCAAGCCGAACAGAAGGGGTGCGCCCAAGGCGATGCTTCCGTGAGTCAGGCTCTTCCGGGACATGCGGTCCGCTCCCGTCTGGGACGCATGGGGCCATCGCCGGAGCGGGCCTGTGCGCCGTATCGAACCGCGAACGCCAGCCCGCGGCGGCTCTGGCGGCGGGTCAGCCCTTGGAGTCTGCGCGGTAGAAATGATCGTAGCGAGAAAGTGGAGAATCGAGGCCAGATTTTCACGATTTTGACGTGCATAGTTGTGCTATTCGCCGAGAAATCGCACGAATATGGACTGATTCTACGCTTTCGCAGTAGATTGATTTCTGCCGCGCAGGCTCCTAAGGCTTGTAGGAAACCCGCCAGATCTTGCCGGCTCCGTCGTCGGAGATCAGCAGCGACCCGTCGACCATCTGCAGCAGTCCCACCGGCCGTCCCCAGACCTCGGGCCGATCGGGCCCCAACATCCAGCCCGTGAGGAAGTCGGTGGGACCCGAAGTGGGACGGCCCTTCAGGAAGGGGATGAAGGCAATGGAATATCCGACTCGCACCGCTCGGTTGGAGGAGCCGCGAAAGGCCAGGAAGAGGCCTCCGTGATACTTCTCGGGGAACTGGCTGCCGCTGTAGAAGAGGATGTCCAGGACCGACACGTGCGCGCCCAGCAGGACATCCGGATAGAGGCTGCTGTCGACCTTCTCCTGGTCGGTCTCCTTGTGGCGCGGCTCCTTGTGGGGACCGGAATAGGCGTCGGGGAAGCCGTAGAATTTGCCCTGCTTGATGTGGACCAGGTAATCGTCGGGCAGATCGTCGCCCAGGCCGTCCCGTTCCTGCACGCTTCCCCAGAGCTCATCCGTCCCCGGGCGCCAGCGCAGGCCCACGGTGTTGCGCAGACCGGTGGCGAAGATCTCGTGTCCGCTGCCGTCGGGATTGATCCGGTTGACGGCCGCGCGCACCGGCGGATCGCCCTTGCCGATGTTGGAGCTGGACCCCACCGTCACGTAGAGCTTCTCCCGCTGCCGGTCGAACAGGAGGGTCCGGGTCCAGTGTCCCTTGCCGAACCCCGCCATGGAGAAGACCTCCTCACCCTCTCCCGTGATCCAGAGGTTCTTGTAGGGGTAGCGTTTGACGGACGTGGGCTCGGCCACGTAGAGGTAACCCTGGTAGCGGGCCAACCCGTAGGGACGGTCCAATCCTTCCAGGAGGACCGTCTTCTTGCCGTGCATCATCCGGGTGACGGTCCCGGTCGGTTCGTTCCGCTTGCCGCTGTCGGTGATCAGAATCTCACCGGTCGGACCCAGGAGCATGAAGCGCGGTTTTTCGAAACCGCTGGCGATGACTTCGGCCTGAAATCCGTCGGGCAGCTTGAGGCTGACCCCCTCGGGCCGGGGCACGATCTGGGGACGGTTGCCGGACGACTTGGAGTGGAACGGCTCGGGGAGCTTCCTCCAGTTCACCGGGAGATCGGACGATTGAGCCAGGACGGTGCCACCGGCCGCCAGCAGGATGCACCAAGAGAAACCGAGGAGTTGACGCGCGTTCATGATGGTTCGGGATGGTAGTTTCCGCACCCGGGCGAGTCAAGGCGCGCCGCCCTCGATTGACTCGACGCCGGACGGGGCGAAACAATGCGGACGGGACGTCGCTGACGCGGGAGTTACTGGAGGCGTGGATGGTGCAGGATCGCCGGTTGCCTTCTGCCCTGGACCGCTGGCCGCGGATTCGGGATCGACTTCAGAGCCAACAGCCGCTGTTTTTCCTGTCCTATGACGGCGCTCTGGCGCCCCTGGTCTCCCGGGAGGACATGGCCGTGCCGTCCCGGGGAATGAAGGAGGCGCTCCGCCAACTGGCCGGCCTGTGCCCCACGGTGATCGTGAGCCGGCGCGGACGTCAGGACCTGGCCTCCATGGTGGATATCGACGGCCTGTACCACGCCGGCAGCGATGGTCTGGACTTCTCGGGACCGGGATTGAGCAGCGGTGGGACGAGGGCCATGTCGGAGTGGGTGGTCGAGATTCGCTCCCTCGCGGCCGACCTGGTCCGGGCGTTCCTGGGAACCAACGGTGTTCTGGTGGATCCCCGGGACATTACCCTGTGCCTCCACCTGGACCCGGCCGCCGGGGTCCGCCCGGATGAGGTGGAGCGCACTCTCGATTCGGTGCTCAGGAGATATCCTCGCCTGCAGAAGATCCGCGACCGGGACGGACTGCGGGTGCGGCCCCGGTTGGCATGGGATCGGGGCCGGGCCGCGGCGCGGATCGCGGCTGAGTTGGCGCCGCCGGGAAGCGGACGGTTTCCCCTTTACGCGGGGACGAATCCGGCCGACGAGGCGGCATTTCAGACGCTGAGCGACAAGGGACTGACGTTCGTCGTGGGCGCGGTCGAATCGGTCACCGCAGCCCACTACCGGCTTCAACATCCGAACCAATTGGAGTCCCTTCTTTTTCGCCTCCTGGACCATCTTCGAGGGGCTGAGGGCGGGCTGCGGCAGAGGCGTTGACATGCGGGCCATGATCCTGAGGCAGCCGGGAACGAGGCTGGAGGAGGTCGATCTGCCTCGATTGCAGCCAGGGCCGGGGCAGGTACGGGTCAAGGTGCGGGCCTGCGCCGTGTGCCGCACCGACCTGCACGTGGTGGACGGAGATCTCACCGATCCCAAGCTGCCCGTCATCCCCGGGCATGAAATCGTGGGAGAAGTAGTCGAGTCGGGTCCCGGCGTCCGCCGGCACTCCGTCGGCGACCGGGTCGGCATCCCCTGGTTGGGTTGGACCTGCGGGCGGTGCGCCTACTGCCGGTCGGGCCGCGAGAACCTCTGCTCGGAGGCCCGGTTCACCGGTTACACGTTGAATGGTGGCTACGCCGAGGAGGTCGTGGCCTACGAGCGCTACTGTTTTCCCATGCCTCAGGAGTACTCGGACGTGGGGGCGGCTCCCCTCCTGTGCGCCGGACTCATCGGGTACCGGTCGCTGGTCATGGCCGGTCCGGGACGCCATCTGGGCCTCTACGGCTTCGGAGCGGCGGCCCATATCGTCGCCCAGGTGGCCCGGCACCAGGGCAGGAGTGTTTACGCCTTTACCCGTCCCGGGGATCGGACGGCCCAGGATTTCGCCCTCTCCCTGGGGGCGGTCTGGGCCGGGGGCTCGCAACGGATGCCGCCCCAACCGCTGGACGCCGCCATCATCTTCGCACCGGTGGGTCCGCTGGTCCCGCTGGCGCTGGAAGCCGTGGGCAAGGGAGGTGCGGTGGTCCTGGGCGGGATCCACATGAGCGACATCCCGTCGTTTCCCTACCGCCTGCTGTGGGAGGAGCGCCGGCTCTGTTCGGTGGCCAATTTGACCCGGAAAGACGCCATCGAGTTCCTGGAAGTGGCCCCGCGGGTGCCGGTGCGCACCGAGACTGTGGAATTCCCCTTGAATGAGGCCAACGAAGCCCTCCGGCGGTTGAAACAGGGCGAGCTGGATGGAGCCGCGGTCCTGGTCCCTTGATGCGGGACGCAGCGCTTGCCGGGTGTGCGGACGCAGGCTCGGACTCATAGTAGACTGACGCCGGGTCCGGCCCTCGGGCCGTCCTGAAACCGCTTCCCGGCTGTAAGGAGGATCGAAATGTTGCTGAGCATCGGGGCCGATTCGAGTCATCGGAACAGGGATTCGAGTCTGTCGAGGGCAAACTGGCATTCCTCGAGGCTCGTATCGGTTGGCCTGCTGTGGATTCTGGTACTCTCCACGGGCCCGATGACAGCCGAGCCGCAGCCACAACTCCTTCCTCATCATGCGGAACTCGTTCCGGGGGTTCACGCCGCGGGGTTTTCCCACCAATTCGCCAGCGCCAACTGCGGATGGGTGGAACTGGACGGGGAGACCCTGCTGGTCGACCTGCCCCGCGGCCGATCGGTCGAGGCCTATCTGGCCCGGGTCACGGATCAAGGAAAGCGGCCCGCGCGGCGCCTGGTGCTGACCCACATCTGGGAGGATCCCTCCTGGGCGACCTATTCGGCCTACGAGCCGGTGGAAAAGCGCTGGTACCGCTCTCCCGAACCCATGGGACCGGATCCCGTCGCTCCTCTGGTCGATGCGCTGGTCAAGGGGGGCGTCAAACAGATCGTTACGTCTCCCGAGATTCGCAGGCGGCTGTTGGCCAGGATGCCGGATCTGGATCCCTCCATGGTGACGGCCCTTTCGAGTCCTGGCTCCGTGGGAGATCCCGCGCGGTCCATCCGGTTCCTGCCTCTGGACGAGGTCTGGGCTGAAGGAGCCGGGGCGCTCCATCTGCAGAAGCAGAACGTCCTTTTCGGCGGCCCGCTGGTCATGAACGGCATCCGGTTCCACCCGGAGGGGAAGGACACCGCGGCCTGGATCGAGGTTCTGAATCGCCTTCAGGAACTGGGCGCGCAAGAGATCGTCCCCGGGTTCGGTTCCTGGACCGGATCGAACATGCTGGGGCGGCTCCGGGACCTGCTGGTGGAGCTCCGGGACGAGGTCGCCTACGGAATTGCCATCGGGTACTCCCTGCCCGAAGTCCAGAAATACGTCCGGATTCCGGACGGGCTCCAGTACTGGACCACTCATTCGCGCCCCAGGGACCCGCAGATCGCCCATGTCTACCGGGAGCTCACCGTCCCCAATGCCCCCTTCCACGGCCGTCCGCCCCAACCCGGCGACTCCAGTCCCCATGCGCTGGTCCTGATCGGGGACAGTCCCCATCCACCGGCGCCGATCCGGAAAGCGCTGGCTCTGGTCTTCCAGGCCACCGGCGTGACTCCCCACTTCACGGTGGACGTGAACGCCCTGTCGGCGGAGAACCTGTCCCGGGTCCGGTTGCTGGTCATTTTGCGGGACGGCCGCCAGGTGGAGCGCAAAGGGGAGGGCCGGGAGCCGTTGCGGGTTCTGGTGGATCCCCTTCATGGGGAGATCGAGACCTGGATGACCCTGGAACAGGAGCTGGCAGTGGCGGATTTCGTGGAGAAGGGCGGCTCCTTCCTGAATCTCCACAACTCCCTGGGGCTCTATCCTCCCGCGGGCCCCTACCTGAAGCTGGTGGGCGGACGGTACATCGGGCACGGACCCTATGAGCGCTTCCGCGTCGAGGTGGTGGACCCGGATCATCCCATCACCGAGGGCGTCAGCGACTTCACCACCGCCGACGAGCAGCACTCGCCGGTCATCTACGACGAGAGCCAGGTCCACATGATCCTGGAGAGCCGGATGGACAACGGAATCGCGGTCCCCGCCGGCTGGGTCCGCGAGGCCGGGAAGGGAAGAGTCTGCCACTTGGCCAGCGGCCACCCGGCCGAACCGCTGTTTCACCCCATGTACCAGCGCCTCATGAAGAACGCCGTCCGCTGGTGCCTGCGGCAGAAGTGAACAGGAGGGGGGACTTTCCTGTCCCCCGTCTTCTTAGTAACTTCAATTCCCGATGACCGTAGGGACACCCCTTGTGGGTGCCCTCCGGGGTCGCATCGTTCCCCGGCCGAGCCGTCGCGCCACCCCCCGGCCCAGTAGGGACCGAGTCGTTGGACATCGGCAACGCGGTGGGCGCCGCTGAT
>JAJDTT010000274.1 GCA_022827025.1 Acidobacteriota bacterium | reverse complement strand
CGTAGCGAGAAAGTGGAGAATCGAGGCCAGATTTTCACGATTTAGAGGCGCATAGTTGTTCTATTCGCCGAGAAATCGGGGAAATATGGACCGATTATACGCTTTCGCAGCAGATCAATTTCTGCCGCGCAGGCTCCTAGTTCGCAGAATTGTCGATCTGGAGTTCGGCGATTGGAAATCGCCGTTTCTGGGCGGCTAGAAACCGCCGTTCCCGGTCGGCGATTGGAAATCGCCGCTCCCGGCATTGGTGTCGGCTCCCAGGTGGGTCAGGTACTCGAGGAGGTCGGTCATCTGCTGGACGGTGATGTCCTCCTGGACACCTTCCGGCATGGCGGATACGCCCAGAGAGCGGAGGCTGGCGATCTGGCTCCGGGAGATGGTGTCCTCCTCTCCCTCGCTCCGCCTCAGGGTGACCGTGGCTGGTCCCTGGCTGGCCATCACTCCCGTCAGGGCGCGTCCGTCGTGGGTCTCGACCAGGTATTCCTCGAAGCCGGGGACGATGTTGGAGTTGGGGTCGAGGATGTTTTCCAGGAACTCATACTTGGTCCGGCCGGAAAGGCTGAGCAGGTCCGGTCCGACCTCCGAGCCGGTTTCGCCGACCTTGTGGCACTGACTGCAATTTCGGTTGAAGACCTCGCGGCCTGAAGCGACATCCCCGGTGGTGCGGGCGGCGGCGCCATACTGGTCCATCAGTGTTCGCAGGTCGGGCGGAGAACTCCGCAGGAGAGTCCTGGCGCGCTCCAGGGTCTCTCCCTCCGAGATCCGAAACAGGCGGCCCCGCCGGGCGCCCCGGATGGTCCACGGCTGTACGGTCCCGGCCTCGACGGCGTCCAGGAGGCTGGGGACCCGCAACGGTTCCCTGAGCATACCGTCCAGTGCCGCGTTCTGGAGCGTTGCCGTGAATGACCGCCAAGCTTCCAGGAGAATATCGGTGGACCTGGGATGGGGCAGGAGGACAAGTGCGCGGGTCGCCGCCATCTGGATCTCTTCCGGCTGGCGAGGTCGCAGCAGGCCGGCCAACATCGAGTAGTCCGCCCGCGTGGGGTCCAGCGCCGCCAATCGGATGGCGTGGACCCGGGAATCCAAACCGGCTTCCTCGTCGGCGGCCACCGCGGCAGCCTGACGCATCAAAGACCGGAATTGGAGCGTGTTCGAAAGCTCGACCGCTTCCGCCACCTCCAGGGCCGCCGTGCTGGACTGATTCGGTTGGGAGAGCAACTCCAACAGGATACGCTGCCCTCGGCGCGGCAGGTTGACCGCTGACTCGGTCCCCCGTTTCAATCCTTCCGCCAGCCCTTCCAGGCTCAGGGAGGGCCACCACAGGTCCGCATCCCCCGCGGCCCTGCCCACAGCCCCCAGAACCGCCGTCAGTTCCCCAGCCTTCTGGCGGGCTCCGATCATTCCCGTCAGACGGCGCAGGAAAAGCTGACGTTCCTCCGTCTCCCGGGACGCGAAGTCCCGGTTCCCGATCACGGCGCGAAACCACCGGACCGCGTGTTCGCCGGCGGCGCTGAGCGCGGCGACCTGAAACCATGGGTCCTCCATGTGGTCATGGGCGATCTTCAGCAGGGGTTCGAAGGAGTCCCCGGCAGGAAGTTCTCCCAGCGTGCAGGCCAACTGGAAACGGACCCGCTCGTCCGGGTCCCCGGTCATCGCCAGCATCCGGTCCACGACGCGGCGGTCCGAAAGCCAGGATTCCCCCATCCGGATCGCCTGCTCGCGAACCTCCGGGCTGTCGTCTCCCAAACCGCCCAGAACCAGGTCGGCGTCCAGGGCGGCCATTCCTTCCAGCGCCCAGAGGGCATGCATTCGGCCTCGGTCCGAGGCGCCGCTGCGGGCGAGCTCCTCCAAGCGGGGAATCGCCGACGGGTCCCGGCGCGCCACCAGGAGCCGCTGGGCCGTGAGCCGCCACCACCGGTTGGGATGGGAGAGCCGGCCGACGAGTTCCGAGGCCCCGGCCCGGTCGAGCCGGGGCGGCTCTGCCAGCTCCGGCTCGCCGTGGACAATCCGGTAGATCCGGCCGTGATCCTGACCCGCGTAGAACAGTTCGTGATCGTCGACGAAGTCTTCACGAATCCATTCGGGGTGCTCGACGATCTTGCGGTGGAAGTCGGCCACGTACAGGGCCCCGTCGGGACCGGTCGTGGTGAAGACGGGCATGAACCAACTGTCCCGGGAGGCCAGGAACTCGAACTCCCTCAAGGCGGCGGCGCCGGTGTAGGTCGCGCCGCGCGGCGACACGACATCGCAGTGCACCAGATTGTGAGCCGGCTCCGCGATGAAATGGGCCCCGTCGTAGGGCTGGGGGAATCGGCCGCCCGTATAGACGCTCTGTCCACATGCGGAGGTGAAATGGCCGAGTTCCTTCAACAGGCGGGTCTGGCGAATGTCCTGAAGGTGCGGGTCGTCGGTAATGGGGTAGACCGGCGCCGGTTGGCCGTGGTCGGAAACCGTCTGCATGGGGTTCTCGACCTGGAGATGGGGATTGCGGTCCAGGTAGCGAGTCTCGAGCACCGAATGCCGCAGGTGATTGTTGTTCCAGGAGGGGAACCGGTGGCCGCGGGCGTTGAAGGCCTGACCGAACTCGGAGTTGCCCGAGACCGGTTCGATCCGCAGCTCGTCCGGCTTGAAGCGAATGTCCGAGCGCCGCTCGAAGACGTCGACGGGTGCGACCTCGGGGTGATCGGGGAAATGGATCGGCCGGCCTTGATCGCTGAACTGCTTGAAACGCCGGCCGACCCCGAATCTCGGATAGGCGGCGTAGATCCAGTTGTCCATCTCATAGAGCGGCGTGTTGATGCGGAGCTGCGGATTGACCAGCGCGAAACCGGTCAGGATCACCTTGCGCCGGTCGGCCCGGCCGTCGCCGTCGGTATCGGTGAAATGGAGGATGTCGGGGGCGCAGGCGACCAGGATCCCACCCTTCCAGGGCAACACGCCATGGGCCATGTGGAGCCCGTCGACGAACACGCTGGCGTGCTCGAACCGGCCGTCACCGTCCCGGTCCTCGAGCAGCTTGATCCTGGAGAGCGGCTGGTCGGAGATCGGGTAGTCCCTCATCTCGACGACGAACAGCCGGCCGCGCTCGTCGAACGCCATGGAGATGGGATCCACCACTTCCGGCTCGGCGGCCGCCAGCTCGATCCGGAAACCCGGAGCCAGTTGAAAGGATTGGAGAGCGGCCTCCGGAGAGTAGGGAGGTTCCGCGTCCCCGCAGCCGCCGGTGAGGACTGCGGCCAGGATTGCGGCGAACCGGACGGCCTGTGTCAGCCTCGTCCCGATCCGTCCCAGTCTCAACCCGAACTGTCCTGGATTCGAAATCGGACGCTCATGTCCTTCTTCCGGCCCGAGATCAGGTCCTCAATGGAGATCTCGGCCCGGTAGTCCCCGGCGCCGTCGATATAGAGGTGGGTGGAGGCCGACGCCCGTTCTCCCAGGTAGGTCAGGCCCACGTGGTCCAGGCGGATCTCCTGGACCACCCGCCCCTCCCGGTCCAGGACGCGAAGCGGAATCTTCAGGTCCGCCTCCCCGGTGGCGGAGTCGACGGAGAAGTTGTAGATCTCGAAGTAGAGTCCGACCCGCCCTCCGGCCGGGAACGTATTCTTCTGGAGGTTGGGATAGACCTTGAGTCCGGACAGGGTGGCAAAGGGCTCCAGCGGATCGGGTTCCTGCTGGACTCGAATCCGGTCGGCCAGGATCAGCGAGCTGGTGAAGAGCTCCCGCTCCGGCTTGGGCGGCACCACGATGGAATGGACCGAAGTGCCGATCTTCCCGGAGTGAACGTCGCGGACCACCCAGTCCAGCTTGTAGCGGCCCGATCTCAGGGGAATCGTGTGCTGGTAGAGGGACTTCCCCTGTTCCACGAAGGGGCGGTAGCCGGTGTCGTCCACGTAGACCTGGTCCTCGAACTCGTAGACGGTCTTTCCCAGCAGGTCATGAACGGCGCCGTAGATCTCGACGCGCGCCCTGCGGATATCGTTCTCCGGCTGATAGGTCAGGAGGCGGTTCCAGACCTGGAGCGTGGCCGGCACCATGAACTGCTCGGCGTTGACCCAGACGATGGAGGCCCGGGTGTCGATGGGCAACTCCTCGTAGTGGATGCGCGTCCCCACCACCTTTTGCAGGTCCTTGTACTTGATATTGGGGGGAGTGAGCGCCTTGAAGTAGTCCTCGATGAGCTGGAGGTTGCTCTTGTTGATGCCGAGACTGGTGTGATCGAGAGGACGCAGGATCCCCTGCTGGCGGACGCGGTCGAGGCGCGTCCTGGAGCCGAAGAACTCCTCCATGGTCAGCCCGTAGCCGGTCATCAGCAGGGCGTCCTTCTCGTCCGGGGAGAGGGCCAGGCGGTAGTTTCCGTTCATCCCCGCGTCCACGAACTCGAACAGGATGTCGTTTCCCAGGCCCTGGATGTAGCGGTAGGTCCAGATCTCGTAGGGGAAAGTGACGGTGGATCCGCCCCCTTCGGAAAGCGAACGGTTGTGAAGTCCGCCCATGGGATGCATCTCGATGTGGGCCGGCGGGCCGAACACGATATAGATCCGTCCCCGGTCCGTGAGCCAGCCGTCGCGTCCCGCCTTGAAGCGCTCGTTCGCGTAGGCGATGCGGCGGTAGTGCTCCTCCTTGAACTCGTTGATGGACGTCTTGGGATCGGGGTCCCGCCGCAGCCAGAACTGCTCGATGAACCGCTCCTTTTCCTCCGGCGTGGAGAGTTCCTGGAAGACGGTCTTCTCTTCCGGATTGATGATGAAGCGGACGTCCTCGTCCAGCCACTTTCTGAAGTGCTGCTCGGATTCCTCGTCTCGGACGGATTGGCCGAGCGCGACCGACGCCACAAGTAGAAGGCAAAGTCCCGGAATGACCCGAACCATGGAATTGGCAGAAGTATAGCGAATGCCCATCTTCCGCGGTAGCAAGCCGGCGCCGCGCCGTAGGAAGGGGGGAGTAGGGACGACCTTTGTGTGGTCGCCCGCCCGGCGTCACCTGCCGAGATCATCCGGACGGCCCTTCAGCCCCCCGCACCACGTCCCCGTGGTTGGCTTGGTCTGGTTCGGACCGAAGAGGGCACCCACAAGGGGCGCCCCTACGGGGTTCGAACCGGGGGTTGGAAACCGCTCCAATTTGACAACGCGGCCCACCGTTCATATTCTGAGCCGCAAATTTTCACTCAGCTTCCAGTCCAGTCATTCAGCCAGAAAGGGAGGTCACCGATGAGGGGTTCGCGGTGGACTCTGCCGTTTGCAGTGGGACTCCTCTGCACAGGTATTGCGGCCGCCGGACCGGCGGCGGAGGGGAAATCCATGGACGTCGTCGTCCTGAAGGATGTCAAGGTCCCGATGCGGGACGGAGTCGAGCTGGCGACGGACCTGTATCTGCCTGCGAAAGACGGCCGCCCCCTGGAGGGAAAGTTTCCGGTGGTCCTGCAGCGGACGCCCTACGACAAGGAGAACCAGTTCTACAAGGACCCGGCCACCTTCTTCGCCAGCCACGGCTACCTGTCGGTCATTCAGGACTGCCGGGGCCGCTTCCGCTCGGGCGGCGAGTTCTTTCCCATGCGGGACGAGGCGGAGGACGGCTACGACACGGTGGAATGGCTGGCCCGCCATCCCTCCAGCAGCGGAAAGGTGGGAACCTACGGGGTCTCCTACATGGGCTGGGTCCAGTTGCAGATGGCCACGCTGAACCCGCCCGGCCTGGCGACCATGATCCCCCACACCGGACCGAACAACGCCTACTACTACAGCATGCACGTGGGCGGGACCCGGACTCTGGGCCTGTTGCGATGGCACCTGCACATGGCCACCACCAGTTGGGAGGCGCAGGAGAACCCCTCCATCGTGGAAGCCATCAAGCCGATGCTGACCTCCAAGGGGTTCCTGCAGTGGGCGTCGCGGATTCCGTGGCGGCGCGGGCAGACGCCGTTGAGCGTGGCTCCCCGGTACGAGGACGCCGCCTTCCAGTTCTACTTCGAGAACAACGACTACAACGAGTTCTGGCAGCGGCCCAGCCTGGCCATGGACGAATACTTCGACAACTATCCGGAGATTCCCATCATGTGGGTCACCGGATGGTATGAGGTCTACGCGCGCTCCATCGTGGACGGCTACCGGGAGATGCTCAAGAGAGGCCGCCGCGACCAATACCTGGTGGCCGGCCCCTGGACCCACGCCAACTGGGATCCCTACAACGGGGACGCCAACTACGGCGCCGCGGCGGGCGTCATTCCACCCAACGATCTGGAATTCCTCGACTATGAGCTGCAGTGGTTCAATCGCTGGCTCAAAGGAGACGAGAGCGCCGAGCTGGGCCACCCGGTGAAGGTGTTCGTGATGGGAGGCGGCGACGGCAAGCCCGGCGAGAAGGACCGTTTGAATCACGGAGGAACCTGGCAGACCGGCGGGCAATGGCCCGCTGCCGGCACCTCTCCCAGGAAGTACTACTTCCACGGCGACGGCACGCTGTCGGCGGCCGAACCGGGCGGCGGGTCGGAGTCCACCACCTACACCTACGATCCCCGCAACACGGTTCACAGCGACGGCCGCTGCGAGATCGCCTACGGACCCGCGTCGGAGCTCGGTTTCCGGGGAATGGGACCCTACAACCAGATTCAGATGGAGACCCTCCCGGGCCATGGAATTCCCGGACTCCCCACCGCCTCCCGCCCCGACGTCCTCGTCTTCCAGACACCCCCCTTGTCCCGGGACGTGACCGTGGCGGGAAATCTCCGGGCCGTCCTCTACGTGTCGTCCGACGCGCCCGACACCGACTTCTTCGTCAAGCTGATCGACGTCTATCCGCCCAGCGAAGACTACCCGGCGGGCTACTCGTTCCCCGTCACCGACGGAATCATCCGGGCCCGGTACCGGAACAGCTTCAAGAGGCCGGAGTTGATGGAGCCGGGCAAGGTGTATGAGATCCGGCTGCCGGTCCAGCCGGCGGCCAACCTGTTCAAGGCGGGCCATCGCATCCGGGTGGACATCTCCAGCAGCAGCTTTCCCAATTTCGACATCAACCGGAATACGGGCGACCCGCTGAGCCGGCAGTGGCGCATCGCCAACAACACGATCCATCACGGGGGCGAACACGCCTCCTTCATCGAGTTGCCGATTCAGGAGGGGAGTCCATGATCCCGTCGGCTCGCCACTGGACCCGAGGACTTCTCGTCATGTGCCTGCAAACCACACTCATCTCGCCGTCCCTGGCGGAGAGTCCGGCCTGGAAGGACATGCTGTCGCCGCCGGAACACAGCCCCGCGCCGCTGATCGACGTCCGGGTGCCCATGCGGGACGGCGTCTCGTTGTCGGCGGACATCTATCTCCCCGGGAAGGAAGGCCGGTGGCCGGTGATTCTGGAGCGGACTCCGTACGGCAACAGCTCCGACTGGTACGTCAACCGGGCGCTGTATTTCGCCCGGCGCGGCTACGTGTACGTGCTCCAGGACTGCCGGGGCCGTTTCGATTCGGACGGCGAGTGGTCCGGGTGGATCGTGGAGATCGAAGACGGGCGCGACACCCTGGACTGGTGCGGGACCCGGTCCTGGTCCGACGGCAACGTGGGCATGATGGGGATGTCCCACATGGGACTGACCCAGTGGAAGGCGGCCCAGACCGGCTCCCCCTACCTGAAGGCCATCGCCCCCCAGATGGGGCCGGCGGACGAATACCTGTACGGGATGAACTACACCGGCGGGGCCTTCCTGCTCCAGATCGGCATCCCCTGGTCCATCGGCGTTCGCGGGCGGACCCAGCAGACGCGGCAACCGTACGAATGGGACAAGCTGTTCCGGCACCTGCCCATCCTGACGGCCGACGTCGAGGCCACGGGAAAACCGATCGCGTTCTACCGCGACTGGATCCAGCACCCCAGCTATGACGAATTCTGGAAAAAAGCCAGCAACTACGGGCACTTCCGCAAGATGGACGTCCCCATCCTGCAGGTGAGCGGCTGGCTCGACCTGCACGCCAAGTCGCTGTTCGCCAACTACGAGGCGATTCAGCGAGAGGGCACCGAACGCGCCAGGCGCCTGCAGAAAGTGGTGGTGGGCCCCTGGGTCCACACCGACCGGCCCAAGCAGGCGTACGGGGTGCTCGATTTCGGAGTCGATTCGATCATCGACCTCTATGCGCTCTACCTGCGCTGGATGGACCGGTGGCTGAAGGGAATCGAGAACGGAGTCGAGAACGAACCCCCTCTGAGACTGTTCATGATGGGGAAGAACCGTTGGAGGACCGCCGACAAGTGGCCGCTCGCCGAGACCCGGTGGACTCCATTCTACCTGCGCAGCGGCGGACGGGCCAATTCCCTTTTCGGCGACGGGACCCTCTCCACGGGAAAACCGTCTGCCGGAGAAACGCCCGACCGGTACACCTACAATCCGGAGGACCCGGTCCCGACCCTGGGGATGGACCCCAACGGCGAGGTGGAGCCGCTGGACCACCGGCCCGTGGAGCACCGGGACGACGTCCTGGTCTACAGCACCGAGGCCCTGGAGGAAGAGCTGGAGGTGACGGGCCCGATCCAGGCCAGCATCTACGCCAGCAGTTCCGCCCGGGACACGGACTGGACCGTCAAGCTGCTGGACGTCTACCCGGACGGCAAAGCGGTGAACCTCTGGGACGGCATTCTCCGGGGCCGCTACCGGGATCCTGCGGCCGTGAGGGCCGGCGTCCCCTCACCCGGACAGTTCGAGAATCCCAAGCTGATGGAACCCGGGAAGATCTACAAGTTCTTCATCGAGGTGGGCGTCGTCAGCAACGTCTTTCTCAAGGGTCACAAGATCCGCGTCGAAGTCTCCAGCAGCAACTTCCCGCGCTTCGACCGCAACCTGAACAACGGCGGAACGCTCGGCGTCGACACCGAGATCGTCATCGCCGATCAGACCGTCTACCACGACGCCCGACACCCGTCCCACATCCTCCTGCCGGTCATTCCGTAGGGGCACCCCTTGTGGGCGCCCTCTTCCAAACCGCCACCGGGCGCCGGCACGAGGAGGGCGACCACAAGGGTCGCCCCTACGATCGACCATCCGAAACCAGTATATTTTGACCATGTTCACACGTACTTTCTTCCTCCTCATGGCATCCCTCACCTCCGCCCTTGCGAACGCCCCCAACATTCTCTGGATCAGCTCCGAAGACAACGGCCCCCACCTGGGCGTCTACGGCGACTCCTACGCCGACACTCCGAACCTGGATGCCCTGGGCGCCCGCGGCATGATCTACCGCAACGCCTGGTCCACCGCCCCCGTCTGCGCGCCCGCGCGCACCACCATCATCAGCGGCATTTACCCGCCGTCCACCGGCTCTCAGCACATGCGCTCGTCGACTCGATTGCCGTCGTCGATGAAGATGTTTCCCCAGTACCTGCGGGAGGCCGGCTACTACGCCACGAACAACTCCAAGGAGGACTACAACCTGGTCAAGCCCGGGAAGGTCTGGGACGAGTCCAGCCCCCAGGCGCACTGGCGCAAGCGCCCGCCCGGCCAGCCCTTCTTCTCGGTATTCAATCTCATGGTCACCCACGAGTCCCAGATCCGTAAGCGGCCGCACAGTGCGGTCCACGACCCCGCTGCGGTGCGGGTCCCCGCCTACCACCCCGACACGCCGGAAACCCGGCAGGACTGGGCCCAGTACCACGACAAGATCACGGAGATGGACGGTCTGGCCGGCGAGGTGCTGGCGCAGTTGAGGGAAGACGGCCTGGAAGAGGACACCATCGTCTTCTACTGGGCGGACCACGGGGCCGGCCTGCCCCGCAGCAAGCGCTGGACCTACAACTCCGGGCTGCACGTGCCGTTGATCCTCTACATCCCGGAGAAGTTCCGGCACCTGCGGCCGTCCGATTACGCCGCGGGCGGCGAGACCGG
>JAJDTT010000301.1 GCA_022827025.1 Acidobacteriota bacterium | reverse complement strand
AGCTCCAATAGCCGTCCGGACGTCCCCTCCAATATTCGGGATAAGCCCGCTTGCGAAAGAGGACGGAGTCCCTGGTCGGCCCACCGGTTCGCCGCTCCATGGCCACCACCCGGATCGAACCCGATCCGTCGGAATACACGTGGGGTTGATACGTGTTGTATGGCCGGAATACAGCTTCCAAGGGGGACACGGGCTCAAGCCAACTGCCCTGGGTCAGGCAGGCAATCCGCGGCTCCCGAAATCCACCCAGCGGCGAGCCGATTCCAGGATCGGCCAGGGCCCTTCCGTTGTCCTTTCCCCAATGGCGGGGTCCGAACACCCAGGCTACCCAGACCCGGTCTTCGGCATCGACTACCGTTGTGGCCCGGGCCTCGAAGGCAGGGGTCATGGACACCGGCATGTTCGGCTCAACCACCCTGTTTCCCGAAACCTGCGCCAGATAAACGTCGAAGCTGCCGTCCCGGTAGGTGTCGTAGGCGACCCAGACCACACCTGTCCTGTCGATGGCCGGGCTGGGCGCCCAGTCATTGTGAGCGCCGCCGGTGATCCGGATCGTCTCCGTCCATTGATCGCCATCGAGGAGGCGCAAGAAGATATGGCTCTTGGCCTGGGTCCGTGCGTCCGGTTGACGGTGAAAACCCTGCCAGGCAACGGCCAGCCGGCCCCGGCGGTCCGATGACATCCTGGGATTGATGTCGGGGAGCGGATCGGAGCTCAGTCTGAGCAGCGGTCCCCAGATCGACTCGGCAGGATCGAAGCGCCGGGCGAAGACATCCCAGTTGGAATCGAGCTGCTGCGACCAGACGGCCCAGACCCGATTGGCGCCGTCCACCCCGATCTGGGGAAGCCAACTGTCGCCGCTGGTTCCCGGGACCCAATGCAGGTTCTGCCAAGTCCCGTCCTTGTAGTGGCGGATGGCGACATCGTCCCTGCGTCCGTCGAAACTGAGCCAGGCCACCCAGACGGTGCCGTCCGGCGCTGCCGCGATGGAGGGCATGTCGTCCTGGCGGGACTCGTGGCCCACAGGGATCGCCGTGCCGGGGCCGGATTCGGCGGAGGGTCCAAGAAAAACGGGGCTATCTGTACTTATCAAGAGGAGGAAGGACAGGCTCAACAAAAGTATGGGGACAATTAGGAATTCTTGACCCCTTCATATTATTACATGGCGCAGGGAAGTGAAGGTAGGGCGTGCCGGTCTCAAACCGAGCGTCTCCTGGGTGACAATCAGACGTTTTAGCCAGACTAAAATTGCCGCCACATTTGATCGAGATGGTCCGCCCTGACCGGAGACAGTTAGTTCGCGGCGCAGGATCTTCCTCTCCGCCTTCTCCCATTCCACTTACTCGAGGAACACGAGGCAAGGCAATGAAAGACCCTAAAGTATCTTTGACCCATCCGACGCCTACGAGACGCCTCCATTGCGGGATCTCTAGTCATCACATTTGATCCACCACGCCGTGGCTTCTGGGAACTGAGCTACTTTACGCTCACCTACGAAAAGGGTGAGTCGCTTGCCTTTTATCTCGTGACGATCAGCCTTCCTGACGACTCTCTCGTTCTTCCCCCAACAGATCACGTACTTCTTCAGCCCTTTCTTTTCTGTCATTGTTTTTTCTTTCTACAGATAATCTTACAACCCAACTTGTCTACCCAAGTTGTTCGTTGTCCTCCCCCTCGTGACTTCACTCGTGTAGGAGTGCGCAGTGCCACGCAATACTTGTATTCAGACCCTTTGTCCTTCAGATGCGTCCTCGCCTTGCAATAGAACAATAAACACACAAAGCAGGTAGATAAGAGCATCAGTAAGAAAAACACGATAACAGCACCATGGCGGACAAAGGGGAGCTCCACCGAAGGCCACAATAGACCGAACCATTGTCCCATCGACAATCCTATGAGTCCTGCCCACACAACAACCACATAGAAACTTGTAATCTGATTAATTTTAGATACAGAAAAAGGAGCAGGGTCGACCAGCCAGCAATCTTCGTGGGGTCTGTACAAAACCAATCTGTACAGATTCTCACCTCGATGTTTTTCTAGCCTGTCTACTTGCATCTCCCAATTCTGCTGCCAGAATTTGCTACCTCGATTAATAAAGAACCACCCTATGGAGAACACTAAGCCAAGGTTCGCTACAACAAATGACAAAACGGATCGGGTGGGCGCAGGTAGATCCTTAGCGGACTGAATGGCAAAAAAAGCCACAAATGCTGCTGCAATGAGGGTCCAGAAGTACGTCGTCCGCCTCCAGTAGAGGTCAATCTCAAACTTCCTAATCTCGTGTGCCCGATCTATCTCATTCATCCGGTTTTCCCTCGGCGCAGAAATCTATTATCAAATGCAAAAGTTCCTCCTCGTTCGAGTCCAAGCTGTCGGACTCTAGTAACATGCCGAGCAGAGATAAGACATATGCTTTCCGCTCTTTCTCCATTGCGATCAGGACAGAAAATAATACATATCCCAACACACGTATTGTCGAATTTAGAGGACCGAGTCTAACCCCTAATTGCCTTACCAGTGGCTTCGCCGCATTGGCATCTTTTAGATCTTCTGCTACCGAAACCTGTCGCCTTCTCCACTTCCACTTCTTCACCATCCTGATCCCACGGACCACGACGTCATAAAGATAAACACCCACAACTAACAAAGCTATGGCAATCGTGAATTCTAGAACCGAGGGAATAGTAGGATCTGGCGAACCGAAAAAGTAAATGCGAATACTGAGCGACACGAAGGAAAGTAAAACCATAAACAGACACAAACCGAGAGTGATTAGAATTGTCCTCCTTGTTGGCCAACTCTCAGGCCAGGTTCTAGGAAAGCGACTCAGAATTCTAATCACTATCTCCACTGCGGTTCGAATAATCAAGGCTTGGGCAATAATCTTGATCCAATTCCAAATGTCCACTGCGTAGTCCTTGAAGTACTCCATGCTGACAGTGAGGGTCACTAATCGTCAATTGCGACGTTCGTATTCTGTCTCGGATAGTTTCCACCCGTTGAGCCTCTTTCCACCGGGCGTTCGTGCTTGTCCAATATTCTCAACTCGGCCCTGGAATTCCATGTAATGCATGACCAACCGAACAACCTTACCGCGATACTCAGGACCGAGTAATCGGTGGTACAAGCTCGCTTCCTTGACAATTTCCGCCGGTCCCAATCCATACGCCGCCGACCTCCCGTAATCGGCCAGGACTTCCAACAAAGCCTCGGGAAAATAGTACTCTCCGATTTGACCCAATTGCTTCGCTTGCCATAGGCGTGTACTAGTCAATTTAAGTTCCTTCGGCGGAGAGGTCTAGACACCATCCCGTTGAAGCCCTTGGACATGGGGGAAGGGTAACAAACCCGGTTGTGGGCTCCAAGCAGGCACGTCGAGGAAACCCGATCTTAAAACGAGCGGTATCAGATCTTCGGTTGGAATTCGTGAGGCAGTGTCGTTGATTGTTATTCACCTGTACTGAAATCGGGCGCACACTGCGCCAGGACCGAGGTGCTGTGATCAGAGCATGCCCGCTTGCACGTGGAGGAAATCGGCGAGTAGACTGCGGCCCCGACTCGACGGGATTGCCCGTTGCCGCACAGGCCACCTGTCAATGTTTCACAGAGACTCCGAAAGCTTGGAACAACCCGGAAATCTCCTGTTCATCCTCTCGGACCAGCACAATCGGGATACCCTCGGCTGCTACGGTCATCCATTGGTCGAGACGCCTCATCTCGACGCCCTGGCCGCGAGGGGAGTTCGATTCAGCTCCGCCTATTGCAACAGCCCGCTCTGTGTCCCCTCGCGCGCCAGCCTGGCGACGGGCCGGTACGTGCACCAGACCGGCTATTGGGACAATGCAAGCCCCTACGACGGACGAATTCCGGGCTGGGGGCATCGCTTGATGGAGGCCGGACACCGGGTGGACGCCGTCGGAAAGCTGCACTACCGCAACGTGGAGGACCCGGTCGGTTTCAGCCGGACCCTGTTGCCCATGAACGTGGTGGACGGAATCGGCGACGTCATGGGATCGATTCGCGACGGCGCGCCCGTATACGAAATGGAACGGGAGGATGTCGAAAACGCCGGTCCGGGCGTTTCCGCTTCCCTGGACTACGATGCCGACGTCGCCGGTCTCGCCTGTGATTGGCTCAAGCGGCGGGCGCGGAGTTCCAACCGGCATCCCTGGGTGCTGTTCGTCTCTTTCGTTTCCCCACATCCTCCGTTCGTGGCCCCGCCGGAGTTGTATGAAAAGTATCCTCTGGACGAGATTTCGTTACCGGTTCAATTTCGACACGGCGAACAGCCGCGGCATCCGTCGCTGGAGGTCTTGCGGCATACCCTCGACATGGAGGAGCCCTTCGCGGACGACGAGAACCGCAGAGCTACCGCGACCTATTTTGCGATGTGCACCTGGGTCGATCGACAGGCGGGACGAGTCCTGGACACCTTGGAGAACCTGGGGCTGGAGGACGGAACCCGTGTCATCTACACCAGCGACCACGGCGAGAGCATGGGACGGCGGGGTCTCTGGGGCAAGTTCACTCTCTACGAGGAGTCGGTGGCGGTTCCCATGATCGTAGCGGGGCCGGGAGTTCCCCGAGGCGAAGTCTCATCGGAGATCGTGTCGTTGGTGGACTGCTACCCCACCATCGTCGAAGCCCTCGGCCACGAACTGTCCGATGCGGAGCGGGAATTGCCCGGCCGGTCTCTGTGGCCGATCGCCCGGGGCGGCCCGGGTCCGGGTGTGGCCTTCAGCGAATATCACGCGGTGGGGTCGACCAGCGCCAGCTACATGCTGCGGGACAGGCGCCACAAGTACATCCACCACGTCGGCGAACGGCCCCAACTCTTCGATCTGAAGTCCGATCCCCAAGAGTTGAATGACCTGGCGGAAGATCCCGGCTCTCGGGAGTTGGTCGCGGTGTATGAGCGACATCTCCGCTCCCTGGTCGACCCGGAAGGAGTGGACGCCGCGGCCAAGGCCGATCAACAAGCCCTGATCGAACGTCATGGGGGCCGGGAATTGATATTTCAAAAGGGAACATTTGGAAATACCCCTGTCCCCGGACAGAATCCCGATTTCCATGCCGGAGCGGGATGAGCCGGTTGCCAGGTTTTTGGAATAACGAAAGGGCGGGACACCGGATTTCACATCAGTCATGAAAGACCGCGGAGAGGAATCCTTTGCCCGGGTCCAAGCCAGGCACTACCGCCGGTGTTTGAAGGAGGCGAAAGTGGCGGCGGCCATTTTCCTCCTCGCTTTTCTCTTCTGCATCGCCGTTATTGCGGCGTGGGGATATCCCGGTCCCGGCGAACGTCCCCCGGAACCCGTTCTGGTTTGGGGAATTCCCGAGTGGGTTTTCTGGGGATTGTTGGTTCCCTGGTTGGCGATGATGGGAGTCACTTGGTGGTTTGCGCTATTTGTTCTCCGGGACGATGAACCTCACCTGCCGATGCCCGATCGCCGGGCGGACGACTCCGAGGCCGACCTATGAGCGGCGCCTCTGAATCCTGGTTCGAAGAGACCGGCCGAGCCGTCCACTGGTACGACTTCACGCAGACCGATCCCCACGTTCTCGTGCCCTTCGCCGGATACCTGGTGGCGGTCCTGGTCATCGCCATTCTCGCCCACCGCCATCGCAGGACGGCGAGCTTCGAATCCGAGTACTACGTCGCGGGACGGGGCCTGGGCGCCTGGGTGCTCGCCTTGTCTTGGGTCGCCACCATGTTCAGTGGGGGGGCGTTCATCGGCTATCCCTCCCTGATCTATTCCTATGGATGGACGGTGGCGTTCTGGGTGAGCGGATCGATCGTCACCGCCCTGGTGGGCCTCGGAATCGCCGGCAAGAGGATCAATCGGCTGGCCCGCCAGACGGGCGCGCTGACGCTGGTGGATCTGCTGCGCGACCGGTTCCGGAGCAATGCCATCGGCATCCTCTGCATTCTGGTGATCATCCCTCCCACTCTGGTCTACCTCATCGCCCAGTTCGCCGCCGGAACGCGAGTCCTCCAGGCCATGCTGGGGACGACTTACCCGACCGGCTTGGTCCTCTTCACCCTCTCCGTCGTGGCCTACACCACCTATGGCGGTTTTCGAGCCGTCGCCTGGACCGATACCCTGCAGGGAATCGTCATGATTGCGGGGATTCTGGTGCTGGTTCCGCTGGCGGTCTCCGCCGCGGGGGGACTCGAATCGGCCACCCGCCAACTGGCCACGCGCGACGATCCCATGGCCGTGGAACGGGGACTGGAAGCCGCCCGTCACTCCTATCTCTATGGACCCGGGCCGGAAAAGGTCGTTGCCGCCGACCCGGGGGCCTTGCCGGAGGAGACTCCGAGACCCGATCCCTGGCTCCCCTTCAGCATGGGGATCTCTCTCTTCTTGTTGCGGCCGCTCAGTTCGGTCCTGGCGCCGACCACCGTCCCCCGGATGCTCGCGTTCCGGGATACGGCGGCCCTTCGAAGGGCGTTGATCCTGATCGCTCCGTATTTCCTGCTCATGTACGGGGGCAGTTTGATCGCCATGAATTGCGCCTACAGCCTGGACCTGGGCCTGTCCCCTCTGGAATCGGACCAGGTGGTTCCCGAGTTGGCGAAGCGGGTCGCGCCTCCTCTCCTGGCCGGACTGCTGATTGCCGCTCCCTTCGCCGCCGTCATGTCGACGGTCGACTCGGCCCTGCTGGTCATCAGCGCCTCGGTGGTGCGAGACGTCGTCCAGAAGACCTGGTATCCACGGTTGAGCGAAAAGAGTGTCAAGACCCTGATCTACGCCGTCACCGGAGGCGCCGGGGTGCTGGTTTTCGTCCTCACCCTTCTGATCGAGCCGGTCTTTCTGCAGCCTCTGGTCATTCATTATGGCGGCGCCGTGACCGCCGCCCTGTTCTGGCCGGGCATCGCCACTCTCTTCTGGAAGCGCGCCACCCGGGAAGGGGTGATCGGGGGGCTCGCCGCCGGACCGCTGGTGTACCTGTTCTGTGTGGTCCGCCCGCCGTTCGCGGAGATCTTCCCCATGCATCCGTTCGTCTATGGTTTCTTCGGCTCGGCCTTGACGGTCTATCTGGGCAGCATCCTGACCATGCCCCAGGACAGGGATCAATTGGCGCGCTATTTCGGGGCCGATTCAGCGGGGTGAGCCGGTTCCAGGCTCTGAGACATGGAGTTGGCGAACTTCAATTGCCGGGGATTGGCGCTCAGCGGCCGGCGGCGGCCACGGTCAGCCCGGTTTCCTGGCGTATCTTCTGGTTCCCGATTCGATCGTCGACACTGAGGCGGAAGGTGTAGTTTCCTGCCGGCAGATCCGGCTGCGGCCAGAAACGGGCCACTGAAACCCGGTCGCCGTAGAAGACGGTTGCGATGGAGGTGAGATTCTCCTTATGGACGACCTTCCCCTGGGGCCCGATCACCTCGGCCAGGACGTCGATGGAAGGACGCCGGGTCGATTGGTCGATCCCGAGGTTGTAGATCTCGGCGTAAAGGCCCATGGCCGATTTCGGGGAGAAGACATTTCCCATGTTGGGGTAGATCTTCAATCCCCCCGCCGTCACAAAGGGGGCCGGAAACTCCTCGGTCATCGCCGGACCGATATGGTCGGCGAGAAGAATGGAGCTGATGTTGACTTCCTCTTTCCCGGCCCTGGGAACCAGCACCATCGATTCCGCGCTGCCGATCTTCCCGCTCTTCTCCTCCTGGAGAATCAGCGAGAGCTTGTACCGCCCGGTCTTCAGCGGGATCGTGTACTGATACAGAAAAACCTCCAGGCCGTTCACCTCGTCCGGAGCGACGTCAACCGAGAGTACGTCCTCGAACTCGTAGACGACCCGGTTCAGAGTCTGGGTCCTGGCGAAGAGTTTGACCTCGGCCCGCTTCGTCTCCGTTCCGGGAATCGCGAAAAAGGAGAGCTGCCTGGGGTCCAGGCGGAGGGTGAGGTTGACGATGGCCCGGTCGGCGGACGCTCGAAACCAGTCGCCCCGGAAGGTGAAGGGGAGGCTGTCGTAACGGACCCTCGTGTCGACGAGCGTGCGAAGGTCGTTGAACTTGTTGGCGATGGGGCGCTCGAGCCGGTAGAGCCGATCCAGCTTGGTGAAGGGACTGCCGCCGGGGTCCACCAGGTCGTCTCCCAAGCCGAGCGGCCGCATCGCGTCGGATCGGCGGAGGCGCAGGGCCCGGGTGTCCAGGCCCAAGCTCTCGAACAGCGTGTTGCCGGCGTTCGTGGTGTAGAAGAGCGCGTCTTTTTCGTCCGGCCTCATGGCCATTTCATATCGGCCCGTGTTGGTCGAATCGACGAACTCGATCTCGATGCCGTTGCCCACTCCCTCCAGGTACTGGTAGTACCAGACCTCGAACGGATAGGTCATGGTCGTCCCGCCGCCCTCGGTGATGCGGCGTTCGTAGACGGTCCCGGTGGGGTTCTTTTCGATGCTGGTGGGGGGGCCGAACTTGATGTAGATCTTGCCTCGATCCGTGTACCAGCCTTCCACCCCCGAATGGAAATGATCGTTGGCGTAGGCAATTCGGCGGTAGTGTTTTTCCTTGTACTCGTTGTGGCCCGTTCGCGGGTCCGGGTCCCGGCGCCGCCAGAACTGTTCTATGAACTGTTCTTTTTCCTCGGGAGTGGTGAGACTGGAGAAAACGCTCTTTTCTTCAGGCGTGATGATGTAGATGACGTCTCTGTCCAGCCAACGCTTGTAGTAATCCTCCCGCTCCTCCTGACGGAGTGCGTCCTGTGGAACGGGGAGTGCGAAAGCGTCTGCGGAAGCCAGGAGGAGGATTACGGGCAGCAGCGCGAAGAACCCTCGCCGGTTGGTCATGGGTCACTCCGGGGGTGGGCGTCTTGCTTCATGCGGGCCTGCACAATTTTCCATGGACGCCCTTTTGCGTGTCAAGAATGGGTCCGGCAGGACCTTCCCTGTTTTCTGCGGATTCGGGAGAACCGGGGAAGCAGGAACGTAGGGGCACCCCTTGTGGGTGCCCGCCGTCGCCCCTGACCGATCGGCCGGGGAAGGGCGCACAAGGGTCGCCCCTACGAGGGCTGCGCCCAAAGACTATAATCCCCGGCATGTCTTCCCTGGCACCTTGCGCCATGAAAGTCGAAGACAGCGAGGGGCGGCGCTATCCCGAGCCGGAACATCCCTATCGCAACCCGTTCCAGCGGGATCGGGACCGCATCATTCACGCCAAGGCGTTTCGCCGCCTGGAGAAGAAGACGCAGGTCTTCAACCCCAACTATTCGGATCACTTCCGGAACCGGCTGACCCACACCCTCGAGGTCAGCCAGATCGCGCGCACCATCGGCTCCGCTCTCTGCCTGAACAACGATCTTTGCGAAGTCCTGGCCCTGAGCCACGACATCGGGCATCCCCCGTTCAGCCACGCCGGAGAGGAGGTTCTGGACCGCATCATGAGTTCGTGCGGTTCGGGGTTCGAGCACAACCTCCATGCGTTGCGGATCATCGAGGATTTCGAGGAGCGCTACGCTCGCTTCCCGGGGCTGAACCTGACGTTCGAGGTTCGCGAGGGGATCGTGAAGCACAGCCGCGACTATGCTCCCGGGGACCGACCCTACGTGGACATCGATGGTTACCGAAAAGGGGAGCGCCCGCCGCTGGAGGCCCAATTGATCGATCTGGCCGACGAGGTGGCCTACAACACGGCGGACCTGGACGACGGCTACGGGTCCGGGCTGATCACCTTGGACCAGATCATGGAGGGATCGGCTCTCTTTCGGCGCCTGTACCTGCGGATCGAGGAGGATTTCCCCGGTTCTTCCGAGGGGATTCTGGTCAGCGAGACCATTCGCCGCCTGATCGACGTGCTGGTGACGGATCTGGTTCGAGCCACTCGCGACCGGATCCGCACCGAGTCGCTCGATTCGGTGGAAGCCGTCCGGAAATTTCCGAGCCGGGTGGTTGGATTCGGTCCGGAAATCGGTGTTCTCAGCCGGCAACTGAAGGGCTTTCTGCGCGACAATCTTTACCACCATCCCGACTTGGAGCGTCCCCGGCGGCGCGCCAAGGCGCTGATCGTCGATCTCTTCCGCTACTATGGGGAAGATCCGGCAAGACTGCCGGCGTCGCATTTCGGCCGGATCGGGGAGCGCGGAGTTCAGCGAGTCGTCTGCGACTACATCGCGGGCATGACGGATTCCTTCGCCCGCAAGATCCGGGGCCGGATCTCCAGTCACTCCGGATAGCGGAACATACTGAAAAGAAAGAGGTTGAGCCCTTTCCTCGGGATCAGTCCTCCTTGACAAGCCGCCGGTTCTTGAAGTAGATTCCAATACTTCATTCGATTCTTCGTTCCGGGGAGAAGGAATGGTCGTGGACATCGGGCGGCTGAAAAGGACGGGAGAGCCCCGCTCGCTGGACTTGGCGATCACCAACCGGGATCTGGCGCTGGGTCAATCGGTCTGCAACATGAACCGCCCGGCCCGGGCCCAAGTCAGGCTGGCGGTCGCCGGCGACGCCGTTCGGGTCGCGGGCGCCGTGAAGGCCGATCTGCAGGTCTCCTGCAGCCGCTGCCTCAAGCCCGTCGACTGGTCCCTGAACAAGGAGTTCGACCTGGAGTACCACCCCGTCCCGGAGGTCAGCCGGGAAGGGGAGGAGATCGAGCTCGAGTTTGGAGATCTGACGGTGGGTTTCTACCGGAACGAGCAATTGGACGTGGGTGCTTCGGTGGGCGAGCAGATCGTCCTGGAACTACCCATGAAGCCCGTATGCAAGGAGAGCTGCGAGGGCCTGTGCGACCAGTGCGGGCAGGATCTGAACGAAGGGTCCTGCTCCTGTTCCGGGCGACCCCTGGATCCCAGGCTGGCCATGCTGGCCGACCTCAAGCTCAAGATGAACCGCAAACAGTGAACGGCCGGTTCGGGACCTCTGCCGCGTCGATCGCGGGTGGAGTGCCCGGGCCCGCCAGAGGACGAGACTTTGGCCAATCCCAAGAGACGACATTCCAGGGCCCGCAGGGGACGAAGGAGATCTCACGATTTCCTGACGGCCCCGAGCCTGGCCACCTGCAGCCAATGCGGCAGCACCGTGCTTCCCCACCGCGTCTGTCCCGAGTGCGGATATTACAAGGGACGGCAGGTCATGAAGGCGGGGGAGGCGTAGCCGGCCGTGGCGCCGCGTTGCCGTCCTGACGTTCCATGATCGCCTTCGTGTTTCCGGGTCAGGGGTCCCAGGCTCCTGGAATGGGCCTGGACGTGGCTGACGCGTATCCGGCGGCCCGGGAGGCCTTCGCTCAGGCCGACGCCGCGTTGGGATTCGGTCTGAGCGGGATCTGCCACCGGGGCAGCCGCCAGGAACTGGCGCTGACCGCCAATACCCAGCCGGCGGTTCTGACCACGTCGGTCGCTCTCCTGCGGGCGTTGGGCGAGCGGGGACGCCGGCCCGATTTTGTCGCGGGTCACAGTTTGGGAGAGTATTCCGCGCTGGTTGCGGCCGGGGCCGTGGAGTTCACCGATGCCGTTCGGCTGGTGCGCCGGCGCGGCCGGTTCATGCAGGAGGCGGTCCCGGTGGGAGAGGGGAGCATGGCTGCGATCCTGGGTCTCGATGCCGCTCCGCTGGAGGAAGTTTGCCGGGAAGCCGCGGAGGGTCAGGTGGTCTCTTCCGCGAACCTCAACTCTCCTCAGCAGGTCGTCATTGCGGGGCACCGCGCCGCCGTGGACCGCGCCTGCCGGCTGGCTCGGTCGCGGGGCGCTCGGCGGGCGCTTCGGTTGCCGGTGAGCGCTCCGTTTCATTGTTCTCTCATGGAGCCGGCCCGCCAGCGCTTGAAGCCGTTGCTTGAGGAGACCCGGTTTGCAGATCCGGCCTGTCCCCTGATCAATAACGTGGACGGCCGGGCCGTCAGCACTGGCGCCGAGGCCCGGGAAGGCCTGATTCGTCAGGTGACCGCCCCCGTCCAATGGCGCCGCTCGGTGGAGGCGCTTTGGAAAATGGGCGCCCGGACGTTCGTGGAGGTGGGGCCGGGCCGCGTGCTGAGCCGTCTGATCCGGCAGACTGTGCCCGATGCCGAGGTGATGTGGATCGGGAACCGCGCCGAGGTGGAGGTCTATGTTTGATTTTTCCGGGCAGGTCGCACTGGTGACAGGAGCCTCGCGGGGCATCGGCCGCCGTGTCGCGGAGGACCTTTCGAACCACGGGGCGAGTGTCGCCCTCGTTTCTCGGACGCAGGCGGAAATCGAGAGTGCGGCGGCAACCGTCGGGGAATCGGGCCACCCTACACTGGGTGTCGCCATGGATATCTCATCGTCCCCTTCCGTTCAGGAAGGGGTGAAGCAAGTACTGGATGAGTTCGGCAGGATCGATATTCTGGTGAACAACGCCGCGATCGTCCGGGACAAGCTTCTGCTCCGGATGACGGATGAGGATTGGCGCCAGGTTCTCAACACCAACCTGGACGGCGTCTTCCGGGTCACCCGGGCGGTGATTCGGAGCATGGTCAGGCAGCGTTACGGCAGAATCGTGAACCTGACCTCCGTGGTCGGCCAGACCGGAAACCCGGGACAGATCAACTACGTCTCCAGCAAAGCGGGGATCATCGGCTTCACCAAGGCGCTGGCCAGGGAGGTCGCCGCGCGCAACATCACCGTGAACGCAGTTGCCCCGGGGTTCATCGACACCGATATGACTCGCAGTCTGCCTTCTCGAGCCCGCTCCGGACTGGAAGCCACCATCCCCCTGCGGCGGCCCGGAACCGTCGGGGAAGTGGCTTACGGAGTGCGGTTTCTGGCTTCAAGGGAGGCTGGATATGTGACGGGGCATGTGCTAAACGTAAACGGCGGTATGTATATGTAGTTCACTCCGCGCTCGCGAGCCTGATGCGGTGCGGGCCCGGTGCCACCGGCCCCATTAAAAACTCGGTGGAGGAACCAGGTCATCGGTCGAGGATAACGGGGTATCGATCAATATCGGAAACATGATTGGAGGAGCCATGTCATCGGTCGAGGAGCAAGTGAAATCGATCATTGTGGACCAGCTTGGAGTCAGCGATTCGGATGTCAGTGCCGACGCCCGCTTTATCGAGGATCTGGGCGCCGACTCGCTGGACACGGTCGAGTTGGTCATGAAGTTCGAAGAGGACTTCGAACTGGAAATACCCGACGAAGACGCGGAAAGGATCCGAACCGTCCGCGACGCCATAGACTACATCGACGCTCAGCAGAAGTGACTTCAATTTAACGCGAAATTCCACCGGGGACTTCGGGAGCGACGGCATCTTGAGGAGAAGGGTCGCGGTAACGGGCGTGGGCATGGTTTCGCCGGTCGGTCTGGACACGCGCGAAACCTGGAAGGCGCTGCTTCAGGGACGGAGTGGTGTCGGATACGTGACCCGATTCGACACCTCCAAATTCCCCACCAAGATCGCCGCCGAGGTCAAGGGTTTCGATCCCCTCCTTTACCTGATCCCCAAAGAGGTCCGGAAGATGGACCTCTTCATTCAATACGCCATCTCGGCCAGTGACTATGCCGTGGATGCCTCCGGCCTCGAAATCACGCCGGAAAACGGCGAGCGGGTGGGGGTCTTCATCGGGTCGGGGATCGGCGGCTTCGGCATCATCGAACGCGAGCACAACAATTTCCTGGCCCGGGGGCCGCGCCGGATCTCCCCCTTCTTCATTCCCTCGACCATCGTGAATCTGGCGGCGGGGCAAGTCTCCATTCGGATTGGCGCCATGGGACCCAATTCCGCCACTTGCACCGCCTGTTCGGCCGGCTCCCACGCGATTGGGGACTCCTTTCGCATGATCCAGCGCGGCGAAACCGACGTCATGATTGCCGGAGGCACCGAGGCCGCAATCACCCCCATGGGCATGGGCGGTTTCTCAGCCATGAGAGCCCTCTCGAAGCGCAATGACGCGCCCGAGAAGGCCAGCCGTCCCTTTGATCGGAACCGTGACGGATTCGTCATGGGCGAAGGGGCGGGAATCCTGGTTCTGGAGGAATTGGAACAGGCCCGCAAGCGGGGAGCCGAAATTCTGGCCGAAATCGTGGGCTACGGCATGAGCGGCGACGCTCATCACATCACGGCTCCTCCGGAAGATGGGTCGGGCGCCGTCCGAGCCATGAGGAAGACCCTGGAAGATGCCCGGGTTTCTCCCGACCAGGTGGACTACATCAATGCCCACGGAACCAGTACGCCTCCCAACGATCGGATCGAGACTCTGGCGATCAAGACGGCCTTTGGAGATCATGCCCGCAAGCTGGCGGTCAGCGCCACCAAATCCATGACCGGCCATCTGCTGGGCGCGGCCGGCGGATTGGAAGGGGGAGTCGCGGTGCAGACCCTGAACGACCAGGTCATTCCTCCCACCATAAACCTGGAGACTCCCGACCCGGACTGCGATCTGGATTATGTTCCTCACCACGCACGGAAGGCGGATATTCGTTATGCTATGTCCAATTCTTTCGGTTTTGGGGGAACCAATGCCTGCCTGCTGTTCAAGCGATACGATTCTTGACAGCCCGCGGCAAAAGTCGTCACGGCATTCGACCGGGTCTGCATCGGGCGCGGAAACGCGTTGCTCCTTGGTCACATGATCTCGGTATACACTCTCAAAATGCCTTGGCCGGTGGGCGCAACCCCGGTTTTGATGCCCGCGGGACTTTCACCACGGACTGTTGAACAGGCCTGCTCTTGAGGAGAATCGTCGGATGAATCGGCCGGCTTGGGGAAATGGGGCCGTGAGTCGACTCCATTTCCTTCCGCTTGGGGACCGAACCGGTTCCGGACTCTTCCATGGAATATAGAAACAGTCCGAAGAAGGTCGGCGGGTCCAGCCGGAGAAACCTGCTGGTGAGGCGTTTTCTCGGCCTCAAGCATTGGCGCCAGAACATATTGGGCCAACTGACGATACCGCAGTTGTCGGCCGGCCTGGTCCTCTCGGTCGTGGTCGCCGGTGTTCTGGCCGGCTATCAGTTTCAATCCATTCCCGACTACGAAGAGGGCGACGTTGCCGATCGGACCATCGAAGCGCCCCGCGACTACCAGGTGGTGGACCTTGAGGCGACCGATGAGAAGAAGTGGGAGATCATCCAGGGTGTCCCCGGTGTCTTCGATCTGGACCTCTCCGTCAACCATCGCCTGGAATCGGAGTTGAAAAGCGCCTTTGCCGATGCCCGGCGGATTATCTCGGCAGTCCGGACCCGGTACCAACTGGGGGACAGTCAGTCGTTTCCCAGCAGGGCGAAAGCCGAGCTGCTTTCCGAGTTGAGCCACGCCCTCCCGCGGTTTGCCCAGGGAAAGGTGCTGGAGATCTGCCTTGCGCAGTCCTTCTCTTCCGAACTGGAGAACCAGATGCTGGCCGTGCTCCGGGAATCGATGAAATCTCCCGGGGTCATTCTCAATCGCCAGATTCTCCTTCGCTATCGGGACCGGGGAATCATTCTCCAGAATGCCATCACCGGCCGGCAGGAACCTTTGGACGATTGGATCGCGATTCGGGACCTGGGGCAGGCCCGGGACGTGCTGCGGCAGAACGAATACGAGCTGACGGCGGTGGGCCGCGTGGCCAAGAAGCGGGTCATCAGCTTCCTGGACACGTGGGTGGTTCCCAACGTCAGCTTCAACGAGAGGGCCACCCGGGACTTGGAGGAGTTGGCGTCCGAAGAAGTGGATCAGTTCCTGGTCCAGGTCCGCAAGGGCCGTATCCTCGTCCGGCGAGGTGACGAGATCGGAGCCCGGGAGATCCTGTTGCTCAACGGTCTCAAGAGCATAAGGCAGCCGCGCCGGCTTGCGGGCAAGTTCTTCGGAGTCCTGATCATGGTCGGGTTCTTCCTGTTCGCTCTGGGCCACTATGCCGTCGTGGCGAGAGAGGGGAAGGCGGAGGCGCCCAGGTACCACGTCCTGTTGTCGCTGGTGCTCCTCAGCACGCTGGTGGTCTGCAAGGTCTTCGTGGTAGTGGCGGACTTCGTCGTGGAGGGGATCGGATTCGAGAGATTTCAGAACCCCGTGGATTTCTACCTGGTGGTGCCCACGGCGGCCGGCGCCATCATCGCCGTTCTACTGACCAACGTCCCACTGGCCGTCTTCTACGCCCTGACCTTTGCCGTCTTCGTCGGACTCATGACGGGCGAAGGCCTCATGGTCATCTACACCCTGGCCGGTTCGCTGGCGGCCATCTATGCCCTGGACCAGTATCGGGAGCGTTCGGTCGTCATCCGGGCCGGTCTGATCATCGGCCTGGTGAACGTGGCGACCGCCTTGGGGTACCAGCTTTTCTCCATGGAGGCGGGGTTCGATTGGTTGCTCTTTGCCCTGCGTTCGGCCAGCGGACTCGTGAGTGGAGTCCTGGCCGCCATGCTGGCTTCGCTGCTGCTTCCGATCCTGGAGTCCTTCTTCCGGATCACCACCGACGTTCGCCTGCTCGAGCTCTCGAATCTGAACAACCCCGTCCTGCGGCGTCTGGCCCTGGAAGCTCCGGGAACGTATCACCACAGCATCACCGTCGGAACCCTGGCCGAGGCGGGAGCCGAAGCCATCGGAGCCAGCAATCTCCTGGTTCGAGTGGGTGCCTACTACCACGACATCGGCAAGCTCAAGGCGCCGGAATACTACGTCGAGAACCAGATCTACACCGGCAACAAGCACGACAACCTGACTCCGAGCATGTCCAGTCTCATCCTGGGCAGTCACGTGAAGGACGGGCTCGCCATCGCCGACGAGATCAAGCTGCTTCCCAAGGTCCGGGACCTCATTCCGCAGCACCATGGGACCCGGATCATGAAGTATTTCTACGAGAAGGCCAAGGAGGACGCCCGGGGCAAGGGCATGGAGGTCAGCGAGAGCGAGTTCCGCTATCCCGGCCCCAAACCGCAGAGCCGGGAGGCGGCGATCCTCATGTTGGCCGACCAGGTGGAGGCGGCCTCCCGCACCCTGGAAGATCCGGGGCCGGGACAGATCCGGAGCATGATCCACCGTTTGATCCAGGCCACCGTCGAGGACGGACAGTTCAACGATTGTGACGTCACCATCAAGGAACTGGGCCGGATCGGCAGCGCCTTCGAACGGGTCCTCAGGGGCATGTATCACCATCGCGTGGAGTACCCCGGATTCGGGTTCAACAAGCGTATTGAGGAAGAGCAGCTCCCACATCCACGTATTCAATAGGCAGAAAAAGGTCCTGGTCGAGACGCGGCGTCTCGAGGAGTTCCTGGTCCGCCTCGCTCACAGGCTGGGGGTCACGGCGGAATTCTCGACCGTCCTCGTCAGCGACCGCGGAATCCGGCACTACAACCGCCGCTACCGGGGAGTGCCCGAGCCGACGGATGTGCTCGCATTCCCCATGGGCGAGGAGTCCTACCTGGGTGATATCCTGATTTCAGTGGAAACAGCCGACCGGCAGCGCCGAGGAGTTCTGCAGACGGAACTGAAGGTGTTGGCTCTTCATGGCCTTCTCCATCTCATGGGGTATGACCATGACGTCGACTCGGGTGAAATGGAATCAATGGAAGTGCAGTTGAGAAGGGAGTTTCAACTTCTTTGAGTTGGGCGGTCGCCCTGTTGTTGGCGCTCTCTCTTCTGATTCTCCTCTTTCTCTCGGTGGTTGAGACTGCCGTTATTCGAATCTCCCGCCTGACTCTCAGGATACTTTCGATGCGGGGGTCGTCTCAGGCACCGGGTCTCGTGGGGACCATCACCTCGGACCGGAGCCGATTCCTGCTTCCGGTTCGCCTCGTGCTCCTGTGCATTCAGATCGCGCTGGTCGTTTTCGCGACCGGGTTCTTCCTTGAGCTGTGGCCGATTCAGGGCGCGTGGTGGGCGCTGCTGGTGCTTCCGTCGACCTTTGTGCTGGTGCTGCTGGTGCTTCCCATCATGGCGACCCGGTACCCGGAACAGGCCCTTCTGCGGCTGGTGCCGGTGCTGTCCCGGTGTTACCCCTTCATGGCCTGGATCAGTCGTCCCATGGCGTCCCTGCTCAAGCCCTTCGATCGCGTATCCGCCAACGGCGACGAACCGGGAGGCCAGGAGGAAGAAACGACGGAAGGTGAGTTTGAAGCCTACGTGGACGTCGGTGAGGAGGAGGGGATCATCGAGGGCCGGGAGGGTGACCTGATCCTTTCGGCGCTGGAGTTCGGGAACACGCGGGTCAAGGAGATCATGACCCCCCGGACCCAGGTCGTGGCGACTCCCCAGACCACGACCGTCTCCGAGATGCGGGATCTCATCGTCTCCCGGAAGCATTCCCGCATTCCGGTCTATCGGAAGGGTCTGGACGAAATCGTGGGCATCGTCTACGTGCGTAACCTGCTCTCCTATCTCAATGCGGAAAGTGGTGATGCACCCGTGACGCGGCTGATGACCCCGCCGCTGTTCGTTCCCGAGACCAAGAAGGTGGCGGACCTCTTCCGGGAGATGCAAAGGAGCGCCGAGCACGTTGCCATCGTCATCAACGAGCATGGAGCGGTCAGCGGACTGGTCAGCATCGAGGACCTGATCGAGGAGATTGTGGGCGAGATTCGAGATGAGGACGAGATGCAGTTGGTGGACCTGATTTCCGAGGGGGACGGGAGCTACATCGTCCGTGGCGCGGCCGAAATCGAGAACCTGGAGAAGGCTCTGGGTCTGAACTTGGGGGTCACCCACTTAACGACGGTTTCCGGCGTCGTCGTCTCCCAGATGGGCCGGGTTCCGCATCCGGGCGAGACGACCGATATCAACGGCATCCGCGTCGAGGTTCTCGCCGCCGACCAGAGAAGGATCAACACCCTGCGGATCCGACTGGCGCTGGCGGAGACTCATGCCCATCCCGGGGCGTGACCGGGACCTTCCGATTTCTGACGCGGCCATGCCTGCGGATCGGATCCGGTTGGTCATACACTCGGCGACTTGGTGAGGATTCCGGACCAACCTGCCGTGCAGGCCACAGGTCGGCTCGAACGATGAAGGACTGGTGACAAAATCCCATGTCTGCCTCCGATGCTGACGTCCGTTTCATGCGCCGCGCACTCCAGCTTGCCCGGCGAGGTGCCGGCCGGGTCAGTCCCAACCCCATGGTGGGAGCCGTGGTCGTGCGGGACGGCCGGATCGTGGGCGAAGGCTATCATCTCTATCAGAAACGGCATCACGCCGAGGTGGTCGCCCTGGACCGGGCCGGAAGCCGGGCCCGGGGAGCCACCCTGTACGTCACCCTGGAGCCCTGCGCTCATTGGGGCCGGACGCCTCCCTGCATGCAGAGAGTCGCCGAGGCCGGGATCCGGGAGGTCTACGTGGCCGTGACGGACCCTTCGCCCCAGGTGGCGGGCCAGGGGATGCAATACCTTCGTTCCCGCGGGATTCGAATCCACGAGGGGCTGTGCGGCGAGGAGGCTCGACGGCTCAACGAAGCCTTCTTCTTCTTCGTCAGGCACCGGAGACCCTTCTGCCTGCTCAAGCTGGCGCTCACCCTGGATGGCCGGATCGCCGCGCCGGGAGGCGATTCCAAGTGGATCACGGGCGAGAAGGCGAGGCGGCACGTGCACCGTCACCGGTTTCTCTACGATGCCGTCCTGGTGGGAATAGAGACGGTCCTGGCGGACGATCCGTCGCTGGACGTGCGGTGGAGGATGAGGAAGCGGATCCGGAAGATCGTTCTGGACTCCCGGCTTCGGACCCCGGCGAACTCCAGGCTCTTCCAGTCAGGCGATCCGGTCTGGATCTTTCACAGTTGTCCGCGTCCGCCCGACAGTCCCCTCGCGGGCCGGGCCCGCCTGGTGCGAGTCCCGCAGGAAGGACGGTTCCTTTCCTGGCCGGCGGTGCTGGAGTCCCTGGGCGGGGATTCCATCAACAGCCTCATCGTGGAGGGGGGCGGCCAGGTCGCCGGATCGTCCCTGCAGGCGGGAGTCATCCAGCGAGTCCACTTCTACTACGGGCCCAAGATTCTCGGCAGCGCAGGCATCCCGGGGGTGGGAGAGCTCCAGGTCAACCGGCTGGCCGACGCCCTCGCCGTGTCGAGTCTCCAGGTCAGGAGGCTGGGCCGGGATTTCCTGTTGGACGGGTATCTGGCTTCGTCCTGAGCCCGTCTCGCCGCCGGACGTCAGCGCCGGGCCCAACCGGGAAAAAGGCGCCGTTCCAAGTCTGTCAGGTTGTACTGCCGCTCCAGTTGGACCAGTAACGGGCGGATGTCATCGATTCGATCCAGGTTCATCTGGATTTCCAGGTTCATCTGAACCAGATCGATCAGGGGCTCCGGCGCAAACGACGACCGATCCAGCTTGCCGGGATCCCGCACTCCCCGGAGCGCCGTGTAGTGGCCGAATGCCCGGATGGCCGGGTAGAAGAAAAAGACGTTGGGTCCCGGAATGGGGGTGAGGATGCTGCCCAGACCGGCGAGGACCAGATCCACCTTGAGCCAGGCGGAATGCTTCAGGCGCTGCCGCTTGAAAAAGCGGTGCAACAGGTTCCGCGCCCCCTCTCCACCCAGGCGGGTGGAGTGGCGCACCGTCAGTTCGGGAACATGGTGAAGCGCCGAGCAGAGTCTCTCGTCGTAGTCGAAACGCTCTTCCAATCGGCGGTACGTCGAACGGACCCGGCCCTGCAGGCGCGACCACCGCGAGGTCGCCTTCCGTCGCTGGCGAAAGGCTTCTTTCGGAAGGGGCTCCAGCACCGGCAGGGCATGGCCCCGCCGCGATTCGAACAACAGGAGGTTCATGTCGTACCGATCCGTATCCGCGACCGTTCCAGGTAGGCTCGAATCCGGCGCTCCGGGCTCTCGGCGCCCGCAATGTCGGAGACCACGGCCACCGAACGGGCCCCGGACTGCCATACGCCGGACGCCTTCTCCACCGAGATCCCGCCGATGGCGACCAAGGGGAGATCGGTGCTGCCGGAGGCCTTGCGGACCAGCTCCAGGCCCACGACGGGAGCCGCATCCTCCTTGGTATGGGTGGGGAAAATGGGGCCCAGCGCGAGGTAGTCGACCGGTTCCTCCAGTCCCCTCCTGAACTGGTCCCAATCGTGGGTGGAAAGTCCGATGAGCGCTCCCTCTCCCAGGAGTCGCCGGGCTGCCGCCGGCGGAAGGTCGTCCTGACCCAGATGGACGCCATCGGCCTCGACCGCCAGAGCCAGGTCCACCCGGTCATTGACCACGAAGCAGGCTCCCGCCTCCCGGCACAGGAGCCGGATCTTCAGGAGCTGCCGGTAGAGACGGCCGTCCGGAAGGGTCTTGTCCCGAACCTGGAAAAACCGGATCCCGCAACGGATCAGGCAGCGGGCAACGTCCACGTGATCCCAGCCCTGCGGGTTGGGGCAGTGAGTGATGGGGTAGAGGGGTCCGGGCAGAGGCTTGGGCATGGAGCCTCATCCCCTGAGGAGTTGCAAGAGGATCGTGAGGATGGCCAGGGGACAGACGAACCGGATCAGGAAGCCCCAGACCGTTCTCAAGCGGAACGTCCCGCGGCCCCGTTCCAGCTCTTCGACGGCGTTCCCGACACCCCACTTCCAGCCTACGAACAGGCTCACCAGCAGAGCGCCCACGACCAACGCCATGCCTCCGAAAATCTGGTTGGCGAACTCGAGGGTTCCGGAAAAGAACGGAACGGCGCCGTTTCCCAACGCACTCGGGATTCCCAAGAGGAAGATCACGCTGCCGGCAGCGATTGCCGCCCGGCGGCGGTTCCACCCGAGTTCATCGATGGCGAACGCCACGACCACCTCCAACATGGAGATGGCGGAGGTGAGCGCTGCGATGGCCAGCAGGATGAAAAAGGCTGCTCCGAACAAATTCCCCAGGGGGATGGCATTGAAGATGTTGGGGAGCACGACGAAGATCAATCCCGGTCCCGCGTCGGGGGTCAGTCCCGGCACGGAAAAGAGTGCCGGAAAGATGGCCAGGCCGGCCAGGAACGCGATGAAAAAGTCGAAGAAGCTCACGGTCAAAGCACTGGACACGAGGTCATGCTTCGGGGAGAGGTAGCTTCCGTAGGTGATGATCGCTCCTATTCCCAGGCTCAGCGAGAAGAAGGCCTGACTCACGGCCTTGAGGACCACCACGCTGTCCAGCTTTCCGAAATCGGGCTTGAGGTAGAAGCTGAGGCCCTCGGAGGCTCCCGGAAGCGTCAATGAACGGACCACCAGCAGGAGGAGCAGACCGAACAGCACGGGCATGAGGATCTTGGCGGCCCTTTCGATCCCACGCTGAACGCCCCCCAGGACAATCCGGATGGTGATGACCATGAAAAGGAGGTGGCAGGTGAGGACCGCCCACGGGTCGCGGATGAAATTCGTGAAAGTCGCGCTGATGGTTTCCGGCGTCGCGCCGTGGAGGGAGCCGGTGACGGCGATCCAGGTGTACTTGAGCGTCCAGCCCGCGACCACGCTGTAGAAGCTCAGGATGATCAGGCCGGTGAGGACGCCGAGCCCTCCGGCCAGTCCCCAGCCGCTTTTCGGAGCCAGGCTACGGAAGGCCCCGACCGGATTTCGCTGCGTCTTCCGTCCCAACGCCAGCTCGGCCAGCATGACGGGCACGCCGATCAGAAAGGTGGCGATCACGTAGACCAGAACGAAAGCGCCTCCTCCGTTCTCTCCCACCTCGGTGGGGAACCGCCAGATATTGCCGAGCCCGATGGCGGAACCGACCACAGCCAGGACGAAACCGAGCCCCGATCCCCAGTAGCCTCTCTGATTGGCCTCGGCGGGAGCGCTCATGCCGTGTTTCCCGAGAATTCGTCCAGGAACGAGGTCCCGTAGTTCCCTTTCAGGAAGTCGGGATGTCGGATCACCTTTCGGTGGAAGGGCAGGGTGGTCTCGATCCCTTCCACGACGAAGGTGTCCAAGGCCCGGTTCAGCCGCGAGATGGCCTCTTCCCGGTCGTTGCCGTGGGCGATGAGTTTGGCGATGAGGGAATCATAGTGAGGTGAAATGACGCAATCCGTATAGGCTGCGGAATCGACCCGGATACCCGGTCCTCCCGGGGCATGGTAAGCATGGATTCGGCCCGGTGAGGGAGTGAAGGTCTCGGACGATTCGGCGTTGAGCCGGCATTCGATGCTGCTTCCCCGGAAGACCACGTCCTCCTGGGAAAAGTCCAGGGGAAAGCCTGCCGCGATCAGGATCTGCTGTTTCACGATGTCGACTCCCGTGATCATCTCGGTCACCGGATGCTCGACCTGGATCCTGGTGTTCATCTCGATGAAGTAGTGGTTGCCCTCCTGGTCGAACAGAAACTCCACGGTCCCGGCGTTCTGATAGCCGATCTGCTGCAGGGCGCGCACCACTTGGCTTCCCAGCTCCTTTCGCCTGCCGGGGCTGAGAAACGGGCTGGGCGACTCCTCCACCAGTTTCTGGTGCCGCCGCTGGATGGAGCAGTCCCGCTCGCCCAGGTGGACGATGTTCCCCCGCTCGTCGGCCAGGACCTGGAACTCGATATGGCGGGGGTTCTCGAGATACCGCTCCAGATAGACCTGGGAGTTGCCGAATGCGCTTTCCGCCTCGGACTGGACCAGTGCCAGAGAATCCAGGAAATCCTGTTCCCGGCGGATGATGCGCATCCCCTTCCCGCCGCCGCCGGCTGCCGCCTTGATGATGAGGGGGAAGCCGACCTGCCTCGCCAACGCCGAGGGATCGGGGGTTTCCCGGTCGATGACTCCGGTGCCGGGAATGGTGGGAATCTCCAGGTCCTGAATCGTCTCCCGGGCCCGGGACTTGTCTCCCATGAGGCTGATGGCGGACGCCGAGGGACCGATGAACCGGATGCCGCAGTTGTCGCAGACCTCCGCGAAGTGGGCACTCTCGGCCAGGTAGCCGTAACCCGGATGGATGGCGTCGACATTGGTGATTTCGGCCGCGCTGATGATGCTGGGGATGTTCAGATAGCTGTCGTAGCTTCGGGGCGGGCCGATGCAGACGGCCTCGTCGGAGAAGCGGACGTGGAGCAGGTCCCGATCGGCTTCCGAGTAGACTGCGACCGTGCGAATGCCCAATTCCTTGCAGGCGGCCACGACACGGAGCGCGATCTCACCCCGGTTGGCGATGAGGACTTTTTTGAACATGCTAGGTGCGGATCTCGAACAGGGGCTCACCGTACTCGACGGGCTGGCCGTTCTCAACCAGGATGCGAACGATCTGGCCATCCACGTCGCTCTCGATCTGGTTGAAGATCTTCATGGCCTCGATGATGCAGAGAGTGTCCCCTTCGCGGATGGTGGATCCGACTTGGACGAAGGTGTCTGCGTCGGGCTTGGGTGAAGAGTAGTAGGTCCCCACCATGGGCGCGGTGAAGACGTGAAGGTTCTCCGGGGTGGGCACGGGTTCGGCCGGAGCCGTTTCGACGGGAGGCGCCTCCTGCACTGCCGGAGCCGCCGGTTCGGGCGGCGAGTCGACACCGCCGCGAAGGATCCGGAGCCGGACTCCGTCCCGCTCCAACTCGAACTCCGCCACATCGAACTCGTCGATGAGTTTCAGTAAAGATCGGATCTCCCTGGTGTTCATCGTTCTTCCTGGGCCGGCTTCTCACGGCGCCGTGTAAGTTTAGCAGTCCGTGGTGAAAGTCTCACGCAGCACCGAGACCGGGGCTGCGCCCGCCGGACAAGGTGCTCAGAGGGAACACTTCCCCTTCCTCACTCTTCACCGGTCCGGATCGGACAGCAGCCGGTACCCGGTCTCGGTTACGGCAACCACGTCCTCGATCCGGACGCCCATGCGTCCGGGAAGATAGATCCCCGGTTCCACGGTGAAGACCATGCCGGGCTCGAGGATTTGGGGCCGGATCGGCGAGATTCGGGGCAGTTCGTGGACTTCCAGACCCAGTCCGTGTCCGGTGCTGTGTTGGAAGTGGTCCCCATGTCCGGCTTCTTCGATGACCCGTCGAGCCGCCCGGTCCACGTCGCTGGACTGGACGCCGGGACGGATAGAGTCCAGTGCCGCATGCTGCGCTTCCGAGACGATGTCGAAGATCTCCGGCTTGCCGACTCCGGGAGGCAGTTGGATGCGGGTGAGATCGCTCGAATACCCTCCCGAACGGATCCCGAAGTCGATCAAGAGGAGTTCCTCCTCTCCCCAGATCCGGCCGGTCGCCACGCCGTGGGGCAGGGACGATCGAGGCCCGCTGGCCACGATCGTGCTGAAGGCGGCGCCCTCGCCTCCGGCATTGCGCATCTCCATTTCCAGGATGCCCGCCATCCGGACCTCCGCCATGCCGGGAGAGATCTGGCCGAGAAACCGGGCATAGGCCCTCTGCGCCAGCTCGAAGGCGCGGGTCAATGCGTCGATTTCGCTGGGTTCCTTGATGATTCGCAGGGTTTCGATCAGGTCGTGTTCCGGTATCCACTCGACGGCTGCCGTCCAGGTCTGCATGCGCAGCCAGAGATCGCAACTGGTGTGAGCGGCCTCCAACCCCAGCCGTTTCCGAGGGCCGCCGCCGGGAAAACGGTCGTTCAACAGCTCTTCCAGGGCCTGTTCGAATGAACCGCGAATCAACCGGGGGGTGCAGTTCGCGGCTGTGGCCCGGGCTTGTTCATGATATCGGGAGTCCACCAGGAGAATGGTCTCGCGTCCCAGGCAGCAGGCCAATCCCGCCGAGCCGGTGAAGTTGTAGAGGTAGGTGAGATTGGATCTGTGCTGGACCAGAAATCCGTCCAGGCCGCGGGTCTCGAGCTCGGTCAGAAAGCGGCCATAGCGGCCCCGGAAGTCGTGCATCCCCGAACTGTACCAGCCCGTGGCAAAAGTCGTCACGGCATTCGACCGGGTCTGCATCGGGCGCGGAGACGCGTTGCTCCTCGGTCAAATACTCCCCGTATGCTCCCTCAGAGCGCCTTGTCCGGCGGGCGCAGCCCCGGTCTCGGTGCTGCGTGCGACTTTCACCACGGACGGTTACCTGATCCGGGGCGTGATGAAGAAGATAATCTCCCGGGTTTCCCGGCTCTGGGAGTCCCTCCGGAAGAGCCGGCCCAGGACCGGGATTCGGCTCAGGCCCGGGACCCTTTGCTCCAACGTGCGGTCGATGTCCAGCAGGATCCCTCCGATCACGGCCGTGCCTTCATGCGGGATCAGAACCACGGTCTGGGATTCGCTGGTGAGGATGGTGGGGATGCCTTGAACGGTCCGGCTGAAATCGGGGACGTTGTTTTCCACCTTGATCTTCAAAAGAACCGTCTTCTCGCGCGTGATCTGCGGTGTCACCAGCAGCCGGAGGGCGGCGGTCTCGAAGCGGACCGTGGTCGTGAAGTCGTGCTCGACTGGAATCGGAATCCGGGCTCCCTGGGTGATGATGGCCTCGACGTTGTTCAGGGCGGTCACCCGGGGCTTGGAAAGGATGCGAACCTCCCCGTCCGATTCGGCCGCCGTGAGAAGAGCATCCAGGCGCACCGTGTCCAGCACCGGCGCGGCCGCGATACCGGAAGAACGCGATGCCGGCCCCAGCGGGGTGCTCATGCGCACGGAGCCCGCGGCTCGCCGGCCGGTTCCCCCGGCCAGCAGGTCGAGCTGGAGGCCCAGGTTCCGGGCAAAGGTGGTGGTGGCCTCGATAATTCTGGCCTCGATCTCGACTTGACGCTCCGCAACGTCCAGGCGGTCGAGAAGGCGATTCATCTCCGCGACTCGAGGCGGGATGTCGGTCATCAGCACGGTATTGCTCCTGGCGTCCACGTCCAGGCGTCCCTTCTCACCCAGTTGGTTCTTCAGGCTCTTGGCCGCCTCCTCGGCGGAGGCGTAGTTCAGGGACCGGGCCACGGTCGCCGGCGCCTGACTCTCATGTTCCAGTTCCAGCAGCTTCTGCTCCCGCTCCTTCTCCGCCCGGAGAGTCTCTTGACGGGAAATACGGATCAGGTCGTCCTGTACCGTCCGTTCCAGGGAATGGCTCTTGAGGACCATCTCCACCACCCGGTCCAGGGCCAGCCGCTCCACGCGCAGTGTCACGCTTCCCGACACGTCGGAATCGATCACCAGATTGAGATCGCTCAACTCCGCGACGGTGCGAAAGAAATCGACCAGGGAGGCGTCGACCAGTCTCATGGATACCGTCTGCCGCAGCAGGTCGGGGACCTCCGGGACTTCTTGTCCCCAACCTCTCGTTGTGGTGGCTGCGGCCAAGATCCAGAACAGTGAAACCCATCTGCGGCGGAGTCGCGGACCCATCGGCATGTTCTTGCTCACTCCCCGGCGGACCGAATTCGCTTCGTGACCCAGGACCGGCCCGTGCCACTCCCGTCGACCCGGAAAATCACCCAGTCTTCCGAAATCCTCACCAGCTGTCCATCGGCGAATCGGGCCTTCATGGGAGCCAGGTGGGTCAGTCCGTCGGCTCCCTGGACCAGGGCGAAACCGCCGAGTCTCCCCGCGGCGGTCCCCACAATCACCAATTCCGAAATCGCGAGTTGCCGCAAAGGCGCCGTCAATGGAGTCTCCACCGTGTCGTGTTGCTCCGGCCTTCGAGGCTCGAACGGGTCGTTCTTTCCTTGGGGCGAGTAGACGGCCGGGCCTTCCTGGCTGGAGACCGCCAGGCTGAAGAGCACGCCGAGCTGGAGTAGCGGGACCAGGATCATGGCGCCTCCTCCTCTTCCTGCTCCTGGTCCGGATCGAGTTCTTGAAGGTTGATCCGGAAGAAGGTCAGGGAGATGGAAGCGTCCAGAGTCATCGCCGGACGGGACGGTTCCCGGCGGCTGATGGAAACGCTCCGAACGTTGACGATCTCCTCCAGTTCCGCAAGATCCTGAAAGAACCGGCCCAAGCCGTGAAACCCTCCTGCCACGACCAGTTCCAATGGCCAATGGGTGAGGAGTTCCTCCACGACGGGGGTCGAGGGGGAGACTCGTGTGGGACGCAAGTCCCGCTGGAGAGCCAGTCGTACGATCCGGCTGATGGCCTCGGAACCGGAATTCCCCTCCGTGAGCAGACCTCCCTTGTCCAGGAGGCGCTTGCGGTGCCCGGCGAATTCTTTCTTGACCCTCGAGAGTTGAGCCTCGGCCGAGGCAATCTGTTTCTGGCGGGACTGCGCCTGCAGGAATTCCTTCTCCAGTTCCTCGATCCGGAACTGAAGTGGACGAATGGTCGAGGCATAGACGGAACCTGCCAGGAGAACTCCCATGACGGCCAGGGAGAGGGCCGGTTTTTCTCGAACTCTTCGACGAAGCTTCTCCATGACGCGCGTCTCCCGGTCAATGCCCGGTGCCGGCAGTGACGGTGAATCGGACGGTATTCTCAATTTGTTCCAGGGCTCGCAGTTCCACTTTGGAAAATCCCCCGTCCCGTCCCAGACGGTCCAGCAGAATCCCCGCAGCGGTGGGAGTCGCTGCGGTTCCCTCGAGGGTCAGGGTTTCGTCCTCCCAGTCCAGACGGTGCAGGGATACTTCCTCCCGGGACGGGAAGCGGTCCATGAGCCGGTTCCAGAGCGAAAGAGGGGATGCCTGACGGATCTTGAGTTCCCGGACGCGGTCGCGGCACCGAACCAGGTTTTCGACCCCCTCTTCCCAGCGTCGAACCCTCTTCAGAACCGCTTCCAGGTTCCCTCCGCCGTCGGCCAACGCCGCCAGTCTGGCTCGGCCCGCGTCCGTCCGGGAGTCCAGCGACCGGTGCCAGACGGCGGTTCCCACGAGGGCGGCACATGCGGCCGCCAGGAGCAGCAGGTCGCGTCTCGGCGCCGCCAGAATCGACGATGGTATGCGGATTCCGTTCATCTTCAATGTCCTGAACGTCCCAACCGCCCGGAACGCGAACCTAACAGTCCGTGGCGAAAGTCCCGCGAGCATCGAGACCGTTCCTGCGCCCGCCGGACAAGGCGCGATTCGGGAGCATGTAGGGGCGACCCTTGTGGTCGCCCTCCCGAATCGCAACGCAGTCCGCCGGGATGCAGGGACGGTCGAATGCCGTGATGACTTTTGCCACGGGCTGTTAGGGCAAGCCGACAGGGCGCAGCCTTGACAAGGAACGGGTCCGTTCGGTAGATTTCCAGACTCTTGAACCCATGGGGCGTAGTGTAGCGAGATGAAGAATTCGAATAAGACGATTCTTCCAGGTCTTGACGAAATCGAGAGGAAGTGGTTCGTCGTGGATGCCAGCGATCAGGTTCTGGGTCGTTTGGCGACTCGTCTGGCGACCCTCCTCATGGGTAAGGACCGGCCGAACTACACCGATTTTCTCGATACTGGCGCATTCGTGATCGTCGTCAACGCCGACAAGGTGCGTCTGACCGGAAAGAAGTGGTCCCAGAAGGTCTACTATTCCCACAGCCGTTACCCGGGGGGGCTCAAGGAGATAACGGCCGAGAATCTGCTGCGCCGGTATCCGGATCGTCTCGTACGCTTGGCGGTTCGAGGTATGCTGCCGAAGAACAAGTTGGGCAAGAGGATGATCCGGAAACTCAAGATCTATGCTGGCGCCGACCATCCGCATCAAGCTCAGAAGCCGGAGCCGCTGGCCCTTTAACTCGTCCCCGCCGGCCACAGGAGATTTTTCTTGAACGAGGTTCAACATTACGGCACGGGTAAGAGGAAATCCGCCACTGCGCGCGTGTTTCTGATGGCCGGGGAAGGGCAGATCGTCGTCAACCACGTCGATTTCCAGGAGTACTTCCGCAACCGGACCCAACAGGTTGTGGTTCTGCAGCCTTTGATGCAGACGGAGAACAACGACAAGTTCGACGTGTACGTCAACGTCAAGGGCGGGGGATATTCCGGACAGGCCGGCGCCGTCCGGCTGGGAATAGCCCGAGCCCTGCTCCAGTTCGATCCCGACCTCCGCGCGACGCTCAAGAAGGCCGGCCTTCTCAGGCGCGATCAACGGGTGAAGGAACGGAAAAAATACGGGCAGCCCGGAGCGCGCAAGCGGTTCCAATTTTCCAAGAGGTAGCCAGGGAGAAATCGGTGAGTTCCATTCCCATCAAGCAACTGCTGGACGCCGGGGTCCATTTCGGGCATCAGACAAGGCGCTGGAATCCGAAGATGAAGCCCTTCATCTTCGGCCAGCGAAACGGCATCCACATCGTCGATCTCCGTACCACGCTGCGATATTTCAAACGGGCCATCGATTTCATCGTCGAGCGGAGCATCCGGGGGAGTTCGGTGCTGTTCGTCGGCACCAAGAGACAGGCCCAGGACACCATTGAGCGGGAAGCCGAGAGATGCGAGGCCCACTATGTCAACAACCGTTGGCTCGGTGGTCTGCTTACCAATTTCGCGACTGTCCGGAACAGCATCAAGCGTTACAAGGACCTGGAAGAAAAACGGGTCAACGGCTTCTACGACAAGCTCTCCAAGAAGGAAGTGGCCCGGTTGGAGCGGGAACGCAAGAAGCTGGACAAGAATCTGCGCGGCATCAGGGACATGGAGCGGCTCCCCGACATCCTCTTCGTGGTCGACACGAACCGGGAGGTCATCGCCGTCAAGGAAGCCGCCAAGCTGGGTATTCCGGTGATCGCCGTGGTGGACACCAACAGCGATCCGGACGATGTCGACTTCGTGATTCCGGGGAACGACGACGCGTTGCGATCGGTGAGGCTGTTCACGTCCACCATCGCGGATGCGATCCTGGCCGGAAAGGCGATCCGGGAAGCTCGTTTGGCAGAGGCCCGGGAAAAGGCGGCCCGGGAAAAGGCGGCTCGCGAGAAAGCCGCCCGGGAAAAGGCGGCTCGGGAGAGGGCTCTGCGAGAGAAGGCGCTCCAAGAGAAGGCCGCTCAAGAGCAGGCGGCGCAGGAGACCTCGACACCGCTCGATGCCGCCGTGGCGGCCAGTACCGCTTCCCCGGTGCCGGCCGCGACTGCCCCCACCTCCGATTAACAGCCAGGGCGTCCGACAGGAAGCGGCGCCGGAGAGCACCCGCAAGGGGCGCCCCCACGTTCATCGGATGTCGGAATTTTCAAGGAAGGTCGATCGAAAATGAGTGTAACCGCGGCACAGGTCAAGGCGCTCCGGGACCGGACCGGCGCCGGAATGATGGAGTGCAAGAGGGCGCTGGTCGAGGCTGGCGGAGACTTGGATCGAGGCGTGGTCATCCTGCGCGAACGGGGTCTGGCCGCAGCCGCCAAGAGGTCCGGCCGCGCCACCAGCGAGGGGACGGTGGGTCAGTACATCCATGCGGGTGGCAAGCTGGGTGTTCTCATGGAAGTGAACTGCGAGACCGATTTCGTCGCCCGCACCGATGAATTCCAGGAGCTCGTCCGGGACCTGGCCATGCAGGTGGCTGCTTCCAACCCTCTTTACGTGCGGCGGGAAGAGGTGGGTTCCGAAGAGGTCGATCGGGAGAAGGAGATCTACCGAAACCAGGCGCTGGCAACGGGCAAACCTGAATTTATCGTCGAGAGAATCGTCGAGGGCCGCATGGAAAAGTTCTACTCCGCCGTGTGCCTTTACGAGCAGCCTTTTGTCAAGGACCCGTCGATCACGGTCGAACAACTCATCAAGTCCAAGATCGCCACTTTGAAGGAAAACATCACGGCCCGCCGCTTTTGCCGGTTCAAGGTGGGAGAAGAGCTTCAGCACTGACGCCGGGGAGTTTCTCGCATTCACAGGAGGCGGTTTTGCCCCAGGAGAGTCAGGCGCCGTTGGGAGACCCGGTCAAACTGGAACGACCCGTCTACCGGCGGCTTCTCGTCAAGCTCAGCGGCGAGATGCTCATGGGCGAGGGCCACTTCGGCGTCGATCCCGCCATGATGGAGGGGGTCGCCCTCCAGGTCAAAGAAGTTCACGCCCTGGGTGTGGAGACTGCCGTCGTTGTCGGCGGGGGCAACATCATCCGCGGGGTGAACGTCAGCGAGGCCGGGTTCGACCGGGCCACGGGCGACTACATGGGCATGCTGGCCACCATCATCAACTCTCTGGCTTTGCAGAATGCCCTCGAGAAAAACGACGTCGACACCCGGGTCCTGAGCGCCATCCATGTCTCGGAACTTGCGGAGCCCTTCATTCGGCGGCGAGCCATCCGGCACCTGGAAAAGAAACGCGTCGTCATCTTCGCGGCCGGTACCGGGAGTCCCTACTTCTCCACCGACACGGCGGCGGCCCTGCGAGCGATGGAAATCCACGCCGAAGCGATCTTGAAGGGGACCAAAGTCGACGGTGTTTACGATTCGGACCCGCAAGTCAATGCCGATGCCGAACGCTACGACCGGCTGACCTATCTTCAGGTTCTGGAAAAAGGTCTCAAGGTGATGGACGCAACGGCCATTTCGTTGTGCATGGATCACGGCCTGCCCATCATCGTGTTCAGTCTCCGGCAGAAGGGGAACATCACCAACGCGGTCCTGGGCAAGAAGGTGGGATCCATCATCGGCCACTGAAACGATCCGTGCCCGGTCGACCGGGGACGTCGAGCGGCTCAAGGGGGAAACAGCATGAACGGGAACTCCATCGAGCAGGTGATGACTGAAACCCGAACCCGAATGCGAAAGTCCGTGGAGGATCTGAGCCGGGAGCTGGCGACGGTCCGCACGGGCCGCGCCTCGCTCCATCTGTTCGATCCCATCAAGGTGGATTACTACGGTACGCTGACGCCCCTCAACCAGCTCGCCACCTTGCACGTGGCGGAAGCGGCCATGGTGACCATCCAGCCTTGGGACCCGACCCAGATCGAGAGCATCACCCGGGCGATTCTGGCCTCCAATCTGGGCCTGAATCCTTCCAGCGACGGGCGGCTCATCCGGGTGCCCATCCCTCCCCTGACCGAGGAGCGCCGCAAGCAGTTGGCCAAGCATGTCCGCAAGGTGACCGAGCAGCACCGGACCGCGGTCAGGAACATCCGCCGGAGTTCCAATGACCGGTTGAAGAAACTCTCCAGAAGCAAGGTCATCTCCGAGGATGAGGAACACCGCGGGTACGATCAGGTCCAGAAGATCACCGACGGCTTCATCGCCCAGGCGGATGATCTGGGCCGGCAGAAGGAGAGTGAGATCCTGGAGGTCTGAGCCGAGCGCCGATGCCTCCCGGCGCGCCCGGTTCGGCAACCAGGTCGTGACCCTCGTCCCTGGCGCATCACGGCAGCAGGACGGCCGCCGCCACGACGGTCGTCCACAGGCCGTCCCGGTCACCGGTGGCGCACCGGGCGATACTGGTGGTTGCGGCGAACTCGCCGCACCGTTTCCGGTCGTTGCCGGCGGTATCCTCGCGCGACGGCAGTCCCAGGCTCGCGGACAGCATCTGAGCTGCCACGTTTTCGGCGTGGTTACCCGCCGTCGACGCGGTTTCTCCGAAACTGTGGTGCTCGCTCAGGTAGCCATGCCGGTTCGAATCCCGGGGCGTGGCCAATCCGATGGACGCGGCAATCAAACGGCCGGGCTCGGAGGTCGCATTGTTGCTGATCACGGCGAATACCACTTGACCGGGGACCAACGCCTTCAGTCCCTCCTCCCTGCTGACCAGCTTGCACCCCGGAGGAAAGATGCTGGAGACGCGAACCAGATTGAAGGAGGAGATCCTGGCGTCGTGGAGCGCCGATTCCCAACTGATCAGTTTCTCGCGGTGGCGTCCGGAACCACGCGTCAAGAACAGTCGGCCGGGCACCAGCATGCAGCGTACTCCTGTTTCCGGTCCGCAACCCGCCGGCATCCGGCGGTTTCCACGCCGCGACTCCGGGTGTTGTCAACGAGGTGCTATACTCGATTTATCACGCCTCGTCCACCAAGGAAACTGCGGGTGTGGTGCTCGCCGGCCCGGTTGAGTTCGTTTTCTGAACTGTGGTATCTATGAGCCCCGTTGGAGGGAGCGGTCCAGGAGGAGATGCCTGAAGAGCAACCGCCGGAAACCGCGGTCCGACAGGAACGGACAGAGGCCGAGGACAGCGAGAACCAGGGGTCTCTGGCCGGCGTTTTCAATGAGTTGCGCGGTTGGGCTCGAGACATCCTCGTCGCCGCAGTCGCCGCCGTCCTCATCGTCGTCTTCGTGGTCCAGCCGGTCAAGGTGGAGGGGACCAGCATGGCCCCCCGCTTGGCTGATCAGGAACGGATTTTTGTCAGCAAGCTTTCCTATCGTTTCTCGAATATCGAACGCGGCGATATCGTGGTCTTCTGGTACCCTAGAAATCCGGCCAAGTCTTTCATCAAACGGGTCATCGGGATTCCCGGTGAAACCGTGGAGATCAAAGGAGGCGTCGTATTCGTCGATGGCCGGCGCTTGGAGGAACCTTATTTGCGGCCCGAGTACCTGGACCACGATTATCATACGACCAAGGTTCCGGAGGACGAGTTCTTTGTTCTGGGAGATCGGAGAAACTCCAGCAACGACAGTCGAAACTGGGGATGCGTGCCGCGCCGGAACATTTTCGGGAAGGCCGTGTTCCGATACTGGCCCGTCTCCAGGGCGGGCATGATCGAATAGCCGGGAGACGGACCCGGCGCGGCCAGACCTCCCTGATTCGAGGATCCAAGAGACGTGGACAAGCGGGCGATTCTATATCTGGAAGATGGGACTGTGTATGAAGGCGTCGCCTTCGGCGCAGACACGGAATCATTGGGCGAGGTGGTCTTCAACACCTCCATGACGGGATACCAGGAGATTCTGACCGACCCCTCCTACGCCGGTCAGATCGTGGTCATGACCCAGCCCCAGATCGGAAACTACGGAACCAACTCCGAAGATGGAGAGTCCCTCAAGCCCCACGTGGAAGGGTTCGTCCTCCGCGAGTGCAGTCGCATCTACAGCAACTGGCGGGGAGAGCAGACGCTGGACGCCTATCTGAAACAGCATGGCATCGGCGGCATCTCCGAAGTCGACACCCGGGCCCTGGTTCGCCGCATCCGGGAGCGGGGGGCCATGCGGGGGGGAATCTCCACCTCCTCCGTCGAGTCCATCCGGCGGAAAGTTCTGGCTCATCCCACGATGGCGGGACAGGACTGCGTGAAGTTCGTCACCACCCCGGAGTCCTATTCGTGGCCGGTGGAGGATTCCAGGTTCCGGGTAGTGGCCTACGACTTCGGAATCAAACACAATATCCTTCGCTGCCTCGCCTCGCGCGGTTGCAACGTCACCGTCGTTCCGGCGACCACGGCTGCGGAAGACGTGCTGGCGATGAACCCGGACGGCGTCTTTCTGTCGAATGGTCCGGGTGACCCGGAACCGCTTGACTACATTGTCGCCAACGTCAGGAAGCTGTTGGGAAAGAAACCCGTCTTCGGAATCTGCCTGGGGCACCAGCTCATGGGATTGGCCTTCGGCGGGCGGACCTACAAATTGAAGTTCGGTCATCGAGGCGGCAATCAGCCGGTCCAGAATCTGGAGACCCGCAAAATCGAGATCACGTCTCAAAACCATGGGTTCGCCGTGGACCCCGAGTCCTTGGACCAAAGCAAGGTCCAGTTGACCCATATCAACCTCAACGACCAGACTCTGGAAGGCATGCGGCACCGGTCCCTGCCGGCCTTTTCCGTGCAGTATCATCCCGAGGCTTCACCGGGACCCCATGATTCCAGGTACCTGTTCGACGATTTCCTCGACCTGATGCGAAGCTGCCGGACAGATTGAATTCCGTGGACCAAGTTCTCGAGTACTGCAGGAATGCCCAGGCGCGACGACATTGAAAAGATCCTGATCATCGGCTCGGGACCCATTGTCATCGGCCAGGCCTGCGAGTTCGACTACTCCGGGACCCAGGCCTGCAAGGCCCTGATGAAGGATGGGTTCCAGGTCATCCTGGTCAATTCCAATCCCGCCACCATCATGACGGACCCTGAAGTGGCGGTCCGCACCTACGTGGAGCCGCTGACGGCGGAATACGTGGGCGAAATCGTCCGCCGGGAACGCCCGGATGCCATATTGCCCACCGTGGGGGGGCAGACCGGTCTCAATATCTCGGTCCAGCTCAGCGAGAGCGGTCTGCTGCGGGAGCTGGGCGTCAACATGATCGGCGCCAATCTGGATGCGATTCAGATGGCGGAGGACCGGCGCCTCTTCCGCGCCGCCATGGAGGAAATCGGGCTCCAGGTCCCCAGTTCCGGCTTCGCCACCAGTCTGAAGGAGAGTGAGGAGATTCTGGAGCGGGTAGGCCTTCCCGCCGTGATCCGTCCATCCTTCACGCTGGGAGGCACGGGCGGCGGCATCGCTTTCAACACCGAGGAGTTTCAGGAGATCTCGGACCGGGGAATCCAGCTTTCGCCCATCGGCGAGATCCTGGTCGAAGAATCAGTTCTGGGATGGAAGGAATTCGAGCTGGAGGTGATGCGTGACCTGAACGACAACGTGGTCATCATCTGTTCCATCGAGAACTTCGATCCCATGGGAGTGCATACGGGGGATTCCATCACCGTGGCTCCCGCGCAGACCCTCACGGACCGGGAATACCAGACGATGCGGAATGCGGCCATCGACATCATCCGCAAGATCGGGGTGGAAACCGGCGGCTCGAACATCCAGTTCGCCGTCAACCCGGACGACGGGCGAATGGTGGTCATCGAGATGAATCCCCGGGTCAGCCGGAGTTCGGCCCTGGCTTCCAAGGCCACCGGTTTTCCCATTGCCAAGGTCGCGGCGAAACTGGCGGTGGGCTACACGCTGGATGAGATTCCCAACGACATCACCCTCAAGACGCCCGCCTCCTTCGAGCCCACCTTGGACTACGTGGTGGTGAAGATACCGCGCTGGAATTTCGAGAAGTTTCCCCAATCCGAACCGTTGCTGGGGACGCAGATGAAGTCGGTCGGAGAAGTGATGGCCATCGGCAGGACCTTCCGTGAAGCCCTTCTCAAAGGTGTCCGGTCCCTGGAGACCGACAAGACGCTGTTTGCCGAGCAGACCGATCCCACGCGCATCAACGAGCACCTGGTTCGTCCCAATCCGAGCCGTCTCGCTCATGTCTTTCTGGCCTTCGAGCATGGATACACGCGCGACCGGATCTTCGAACTCACCGGCATAGACCACTGGTTCCTGCAGCAGATCGAGCGGTTGCTGGACGAGATCAAGGAACTCGAGGGGAACCGTCCGGAGACCCTCGGTCCCGCCAGGCTGGCTCGCGCCAAGAAGGACGGCTTCTCCGACCTCTGGCTTTCCCAGATCCTGAGCCGCAACCGGGAGGCCGGGAGTCGCGCCGTCACCGAACGCGATGTCTGGAATTTCAGGAGAGACCACGGAATCGGTCCGGTCTTCAAGCGCGTGGACACGTGCGCGGCCGAGTTCGAGTCCTACACGCCGTACATGTATTCCAGTTACGAGTTCGAGGATGAAGCGGACCCGGGCGACGGCAAGAAGATCGTGATCCTGGGGAGTGGACCCAACCGGATCGGCCAGGGGATCGAGTTCGACTACTGCTGCTGCCACGCCTCCTTCGCTCTCAAGGAGGAGGGGTACGAGACCATCATGGTCAATTGCAACCCGGA
>JAJDTT010000031.1 GCA_022827025.1 Acidobacteriota bacterium | reverse complement strand
GAGTCCGCTCTTGATGTCGAACTCCTGGAGCGCGTCGGTGCTGGCCTGGAAAGAGGTTCCACCGTCGCCATGGGTGAAGAGGGTCCCGTCGATGTAGAGCAGGTTGTCCCTGCGTCTCATGCCCATGACCTTCACGCCCCGGCGGCGGCCGCTGCTGGTGCGGGAGGCGCCCGGAGCCAGGTCCACCAACTGGCCGATGTCGCGGGAGGCCACCGGGAGCGTCTCCAGTTTCTCCCTATCGATGACCAGCCCCCGGTCGTCCCGGTCCGCGCCGCTGGGGACCCACCCGCTCTCCTGAACCCGAACTTCGTTCTCGTCGCCCGGAATCAGGACAAAGTCCTCCCTGAGGGTCTGCCCCACCAGGAGTCGGACTCCGATCCGGAGCTGGCCGGTGAAGCCGCGGGCCGCCACCTGGATCTCGTAGGTTCCAGCGGCCAGGCTGTCCCGTCGGTAGTTGCCGCCGGGGCCGGTCAACAGCGAGTAGGTCTCGTTGGTGGCCGGACGGCGAATCGAGACATCCAGGTTCCGGGCGGGGGAGCCGTCCTCCATTCGGACGGTACCCAGCAGGGTGGCGCTCTCCGCCTGTCCCCGGGCCCACTGGCTCGCGAGGAGCACCGCAAGGCATCCGCCGAGGAGTATCGGAACGTAGCGGCTCTTCAAATTGGTTTGGATTTATTGGAGAAAAATGGAGCGGGAAACGGGATTCGAACCCGCGACTTCAACCTTGGCAAGGTTGCACTCTACCACTGAGTTATTCCCGCACCAAACGTGCTCGAATCTTAGGAATTCGGCCCAATGTTGTCAAGAGTTCGAGCGGACGGGAACTTGTCTGCACGCGGCCTGCGGAACTATGCTCTGGTTGAGAAAAACAGGACCGGAAAGGAGACCTCATGGCGATCTGGCGAAGAGACCGTAACTCGGCCAGGGAAGAGAAGGAACGTTCGGAGACACCCGCTTCCACCACCGAGGACGAGTGGAGAAAGACCCTCACCGCGGAGCAGTTCTACGTCTGCAGAATGAAGGGAACCGAGCCCCCCTTTTCCGGCAAGTACAATGCCAACAAGGCCGACGGCACCTACTCTTGCGTCGCCTGCGGCAGCGAACTCTTCAGCTCGGACACCAAGTTCGATTCGGGGACCGGTTGGCCCAGCTTCTGGGCTCCGGTCGAGAAGGAGCAGGTCGCAATGGAGGCGGACGACAGCTACGGGATGAGACGTGTGGAGGTGCTGTGCCGCCGTTGCGGGTCTCACCTGGGGCACGTCTTCAACGACGGCCCCCGGCCCACCGGCCTCCGCTTCTGCATCAACTCGGCAGCCCTGGTCTTCAAGGCCAAATCAGGGGAATAGCCGAGGCTTCCCGTTATTTTCTCCCGGGGCGCCCCTTGTCCCGTGTTTTCCGAGCCTCAGGCGTTATGTACGGTGGATGCTTCGCGCGACGCCGGAGGATGGTTGGGTGCATGAGGGGCGGGTGCCCCCGATTCTTGCTTGGCTCTGGAATCGGCGGTTCAATCCGTCGCGCGGCGACCTGGGCCGGTGGGGCGAGTGGGTCGCGCTACGGCACCTGCTCGCCATGGGATGGGACGTGGTGGCCCGCAATTGGAGAGGCCGGGGGGGCGAGGTGGACTTGATCGCCTGGCACGAGTCCTGGCTCGTCTTCGTCGAGGTGAAGACGAGCCTCCTCCCTTCACCGTTTCTACCGGAGGAGCGCGTGGACCCGGAAAAACAGCGCCGGCTGGAGTACCTCGCCAAGGAGTTCACCTGGCGCCACGAACTGGAGGAGGCGCCGGTGCGATTGGACGTCATCGCCGTCGAGACCCGGGACCAGGTTCGTTTCCGGCTCCGGCACTACGTTTTGTGAGAGATCGATGGACTGTCGCATCAGTCAGGCGGCAGGCAGAGTTGACGAGATGAGATATCTGATCGTTATCGAAAAGGACGGAAGGGGTTGCTCTGCTTACGTGCCCGATCTTCCCGGCTGTGTGGCAGCGGGTGATACTGAAGACGAGGTCCGGGAACTGATCTGTGAGGGCATCCAGTTACATCTGAAGGGCATGCGAGAGACTGGAGATCTCATTCCGGAACCTACGAGTACCGCCGAGTATGTAGAAGCGGCTCCATAACCGGACGGTGCAGCTGAATTCCAGGATCGTATATCCCTTCGGGAAATACTCGAGCCTTCCGTGCCGTGCACGGAGCATCAGACGTTGCGCGAGCGAAGAAGGCCGTGGATCATGACAGACGGCGCACGTTCCTTCCCCTTGAGTACGAGTCGCGAAGATGAGACGGGAGTACGATTTCTCCAAGGGCAAGCGGGGCAGGTTCCATCGTCCGAACGCCAAGCTGAATCTGCCTCGGCCCGTCGAAAGGCCCGACTGGGCCGGTTCCAACAGTCCGATTTGCAGTTTCATCGCGAAAGAGACGAGAAACACGCTCCGGGCGTACCGTGAGCAACCGCATCTCGTCACCGAGCACGCCAACCACGAGCACGACGTCTCTCATGGCGGATATGCCCATCGCCAGCTCTTCGAACTGGTCCAGAACGGTGCGGATGCGCTTGCCAACGCGTCCGATGGCAAGAGCATCCTGGTCCGTCTGACGGAAACGCATCTCTACTGTGCCGATGACGGAGCCGCGATCAGTGAGGATGGCGTCCGGGCGCTCATGTTCTCGCACATGTCGAGCAAGCGGAACACGAGCGAGATCGGGCGCTTCGGACTTGGCTTCAAATCGGTATTGGGCGTCAGCGATGCACCTGAGTTCTACAGCCGTCCCGGTTCCTTTCGATTCGACAGCGAATACGCGGCCGATCGTATCGCTGCCATTGCACCAGCCGAGCGCTACCCGGTCCTCCGGTTGCCGGTTCCCATGGATGCTCGCAAAGCGGCACAAGGGGACGACGACCTGGTCGAACTGATGACCTGGGCAACGAACATTGTCCGCCTCCCCCTGAAGCCGGGCGCATGGGAGGATCTCGCCGATCAGATTCTGGATTTTCCGCCGGAATTTCTGCTGTTCGTCGACCATGTCCGTTATCTCACCCTTGAAATCGGGGAACGATCGCGGGACTTCGTTCTGGAACCGTCCAACGGCGAGCTTCGCCTCGATACCGGCACGGGGTCTTCGCGGTGGAAGTGCTTCAAGATCACACACCGGCTTTCCTCGGAATCCCGGAAGGACAGACGCTCGCTCGATGACAGCGGGGACGTGCCCATCTGGTGGGCAGTGCCGTTGGACGGACTGAACGAACCGGGTTATTTCTGGCACTTCTTCCCGACCACGACGGCAAGTCTTCTGGCCGGGATCCTGAATGCGCCGTGGAAGACCAACGAAGACCGGCAGAACCTGTTGCCGGGACCGTACAACGACGAGTTGATCGATGCCGCCGCGAGAATGGTGGCGAACAGCCTGCCGAAGCTGGCTGGTGAGCGGGACCCGGCGCGGCACCTGGATGCCCTCCCGCGCCGGCCTGAGGCTGGCGACACCGAGCACAGCAACCGACTCCGCGACCGGTTGTACGGGGAACTGCGCGACCGGCCCGTGGTTCCCGATCAGGCGGGGGTCTTGCGGGACAAATGGGACATCTCGTACGCGCCGTCGGCGTTGACCCAGGATCAAGCAGGGGCAACGGCACTCAGGAAGTGGGCAGCAGCGGGTTCGCGTCCGACAAATTGGCTTCATCACAGCGCATTCACCACCAATCGGATCGCCAGGATCAACCGGCTGTTCCCTTCGACAAGGTGGAGTAAGGCGCAGGCGCCCCGGTCCTCGATAAGAGACTGGTTGGAGGACCTGGTCGATGGATTCGATGAGGAGGAGGCAGTCGCGGCGTCCAGGACGGCGCTCCAGGTGGCCGCATCGATTCCGGAGGAACGGAGAAGGGAAGAGCCTCTCGGAGAAATTCTCCTGACCCGGAGCGGCGACTGGTGCGCACCCGACCCCGACGACGTGTTCCTGCCGTCGGTCGACGATGACCGGGAAATCGGCGACCGTGTGGTTCACACGGCGCTCGTGTCCGATGCGGACACGTTGGCCGCATTGAGAGAACTTGGGATCACGCACGTCATCCCCGAGAGCCGATTCCGATCCCTGGCCCGGCAGTTGTTCAAATGGACCGACAGGGCACCGGATGACGAGGGATGGATCGAATTCTGGGTCGCTTCGCGCGATCTGGGTACGGATACGGCCTGTCGGATCATCAAGGATTGCGGAGATTCAGCGCGGCTGGTTCACGCGCGGGCCCGATCAGGCGATTGGCGGACCCTGCATTCGATCCTGCTGCCCGGTGAAATCGTGCCTTCCGACGGCCGGCGTGACCGTGGCGTCACGGTCGACACCGAGTTCCATCGTGCCGACCTGACGTTGCTGGCAAGGCTCGGGGTGACGGATGCCCCGAGGCCGGATCGGGAGTTGCGGGGTGATATCCGTTTCGGGTGGTACGAATACACCTGCCGCCAGAAGTTCACGGCTCGGGACCTTCCGAAGAAGCCGCATTGGTTCAAGTTGATATTCGACTCGACGGTGGGAAGCGGCCCGCTGGAAGTCCTGTCTCTGCTCTCCGACGAAGGCGGAGCACGCTATACCGATGCCCTGCTCTCCTTGGAGTCCACCTTTGCCGAATGGACCATGCGCCATGAAACTCAGCGCATCTATCCAGTGCTTCCTTGTCCGAGTCCGGCGATGGAAATGCTGCGCGAACATGGCCGTATCCGGTGCGGCGGTGAGATCGTGCCCATGGCGGACGCACTCGGCCCTCACCCGGCCAATCCTGCGGCCCTGAGTGTCCTGCTGTCGCATCCGATGGCGAACCGGATCAGGAAAGCCTTCGATCTTGCTGAGCCCACGGTGGAACCTGTCGGAGAAGAGGATGCGGTGCCGCTGACGGACGCGTGGCCCGGTCTGGCGCCGCACCTTGGGACGGACGCGACGGTCTCGTCGCTCATCCGCTGCCAGCGCTTGGTCTCCGGCTCCGCCGACAGTCCCGAATGCGCATGCGTCGACTCCAGGATCTACCTGGTCAGAACGGACGACGAGGTTCGGGACCTGCGACTGGTCACACAACAGTTGGGGCTGGACCTGAGTGACAGCGAGCTTGAGAAGATCCGGCGATACGTGGCCCCCGAGGAAATCGAACAACAGCGCAGGGCGATCCGGAATCGTCCTACCGATGCCGAGAGACTGGCCCGTGCCGTGGGGACGGACGAACTTCGTTCCGGTCTACCGCCGTCGCTGCTCCAGGTCCTGGAATTCGATCGGACTCCGCTGACCGGGATCGAGTTGGCGAAAGCCGCCATTGCGACGTATCACACATCGGCTCTCAAGGCCTACCGGTGGGCCTTGGACCACTTGGATCCGCCGAAACGCTGGGCCGGGTCGCGCCGCGCCGTCGACTTCGTCCGGTCGCTCGGATTCTCTGCGGATTGGGCCGGGCAACGGAATTCCCGCCGTCGGCCGTTTCTCGACGTGGAGGGCCCGCACTCGCTTCCGGAACTGCATGGTTACCAGCGCACTATCGTGGACAGGGTACGAAATCTGCTCTGCAACGGTTTCGCCGGAGACGGTGCCCGTCGAGGGATGATCAGCTTGCCGACTGGTTCCGGAAAAACGCGCGTTGCGGTGCAGGCCATCGTCGAGGCCATCCGTGACGGCTTCAACGGCGGCGTCCTCTGGGTCGCGGACCGGGACGAGTTGTGTGAACAGGCTGTCGAAGCGTGGCGGCAGGTCTGGTGCAGCGTGGGCGCTGAAGTGAAACGCTTGCGCGTATCCAGGATGTGGGCCGGCCAGCCCCGGCCGTTGCCGACGGCTGACCTCCACGTCGTCGTCGCGACGGTTCAGACGCTCAACGCCAAGCTTTCGAGGCAGCCCGGCCAATACAGGTTCTTGTCGGAGTTCAAGCTCGTCGTCTTCGACGAGGCACACCGGTCCGTTGCGCCCACCTACACTTCCGTCATGCAGGAGGTCGGGCTGACCCGATGGCAACGAGTGGAAGAACCCTTCCTTCTCGGCCTCACCGCGACGCCTTACCGCGGGCACAACGAGGCGGAAACCAAGAGATTGGCGCGTCGATACGGCAGGAATCGCCTGGATGCCGGGGCATTTGCCAGCGACGAACCCACGGAGGTCGTCCGTGAGCTGCAGGATATGCGGGTGCTGGCACGCGCCGACTATGAAATCATCGAAGGAGGCGAGTTCTCCTTGAGCTGGGAGGAACTGCAAGTCTTGCAGGCAATGCCCCATCCCGCCTGGTTGCCGCGGAGCGTAGAGGATCGCATCGCACGGGACGTGGACCGGACCAGACGTATCGTCGCTGCCTACGAGAACTTCGTCGGGAACGTCAACCGGGACTGGTCCACGTTGTTGTTCGCCACCTCGGTCGAACACGCTCAGACTGTGGCGGCGTTGTTGAATGTCCAGGGCGTGAAGTCCAGGGCAGTGAGCGGAACGACGGAACGATCCGTCCGGCGAAGGATTGTCGAGGAATACCGGGCGGGAGAGATCCAGGTCCTGGTCAACTACGGAGTCTTCCGGGAAGGGTTCGACGCGCCCAGGACGCGAGTC
>JAJDTT010000304.1 GCA_022827025.1 Acidobacteriota bacterium | reverse complement strand
GTTCGTGGGCGGGCGACCACAAGGGTCGCCCCTACGAGACGTTCGACAGCGGCAACGCGGTGGGCGCCGCTGATGGACAATCCCCGCCCCGTTTCTCGCGGGATCATGCCGGAGGCCCGGCGGTGGGGGACTTCTTTGCGTCTGCCCCCGGGTTCGGAGCATTCAATCTCCGCGAATGCGAAACGCGTAGAGGCTGCCTTGCCGCAGCCAGAAACGCAATTTCACGATCCTGTCCAGCAGTCCCCTTAGATCCTGCCGGTTCTTCCAGCGAACCGGCGCCCGCAGCTCGTCGACCTGCCGCAGGACCAGGGCCTCGTCCCGGGAAAAGCCGGGAATGGGCACGTCTTCGGTATCCAGCACCTCGACTGCCAGCTCACCGCTCGGAGCCGCCAGATTGACCACCAGTTCCCTGCCCTCCACCCGAAACGCCCGGGTGGCGGCCCAGCCCCATCGCTGGGATGCCGTCAGCGAAACGAACCGGTCCAACGGGACCGTGGCCAGACCGATGCCGGTGGGCGCTCCAGCGCTTCCCCGTCCGCTGTGAGAGATGGGACGCCCGACGTAGTAGATCCAGTGCTTGTCATTCCAGGTGACGATGTTGGGAGCCGGTTGGATCCATTTGGCGTCGAAGCTTCCGGCGGCACCGCGGGGCAGGAACGGCTGGTTCCGGCACACCCATTCCAGATTCCAGGGGCGATCCCCGCGAGTCGTGGCCAGAAAGAAGTCCATCTCCTCGCTGTCCCCCGGCCGTTCCAGCGACCAGAGCAGCCCGAATTGGACGCCCTCGTAGATCCATCCGTTCAAGCTGTAGATCTGGCGGGTCCACTCGTAATCCTTCCTGCCGCCCTCCCGCCCCAGGCACCACTCGCGCACGGTCGTCCAATCACCAGGGTGACTCCGGAGTTCCGTCCATGGATTCACCATGTCGCGGGTTCCCCGAATCTCTCCGCTGCCTCCGCCCGTTCCATAGTCGGTACGGGTGTAGAGGCGGTAGACCTCCGAATATGGGTCCCAGAGCACCTGGTTGATGGTGTCGGCGGCCCGGCCGGTGATGGGCCGGCCCTGATCGTAGTAGCTCCAGCGCAATCCGTCGGGGGAATAAGCCAGGGCGGTGGTGGTGCCGTATCCCTTCGCGGCTCCGACGGCCGACTTGTACTTGTGGCGGGGGTCCTTTTCGTTGGGGTCCACAAAGGGGCAGTACGCCTGCGGACGGCCGATCTGGTAGATGTTGTTGGCCCGGGTGCCGTCGAATTCCACGAGCCCGAGCCGGGGCTTGACCCAGCGGAGCCCGTCCCGGGATTCGGCATAGCAGTAGGTCGCTGAATCCTGGCCGGAGCCCGCGGCCCGGTACCAGATCCGGAACCGGCCATCCTCCCGGAGCACGGAACCGACGATGGGCACCCCGAAGTCTTCCCACGGAGTGTCGTCGACGATTACGGGCCCGCCGCCATTCGCTTTGACGGGCCGCCGGAGCCGGCGCTCCAGAAAGTGCTTCCCGGCGATGACGTCGTCATCCACCAAAAGCTGCTTCCGATCTCCGAATTGAAGAACGGGTCCGTCACTCGGCTCACCGGCACGAACTGAGGCGAAAAGCAGGATCACGAACAGCGCGAAGAGTGGCGGACGACACCACCGGTAGAGCCTTGCCACTGCCGCCGGCCCCGCCAACCGGGAGGCGTTCTCCGGTGTACGAAGAAGGAACGGAGGGACGGCCGCGGCGGGAGGACTGGTGAGGCTCATGGCAGGAAGAAGCAATGTTCGCAGGTCCTCGACAAGATTGTCAGGGCCCTCAGGGATCCTCCGAGCGGATTCCGAACAGCACCTTGGTGCGCGCCTCCAGGCTTTGCGCCAGGGATTCGACCAGTCTGAGACCATTCATTGCTTCCGTCCGGCTGTAGTAGGTGAGGGCGGCCCGGGCCAGTTCCGGTTTGCCGGCCTGGAACAAATTCTGCGCGATTCCCTCCACCGTCTCCTGCTCGGCAATCAACCCCGACTCGAAGGCGGTCAGGGTCTCCACGACCTCCGGCAGGAATTCCGCCTCGTGGGATTTGGCCAGGTAGAACAGCCGCTTGCAGGCCCTGAAAGCGTACCGCGTCGATTCCACACCCACGTCCTGGTCCGGGATGTGGCGGGTGGCCTCGCCCGCGGTGAGGTAGCGATGCCGCTTGAACTCGGGCGGCACATCCTGAACCCCGATGCGCCAGGGGACGAACGGCGCCGCCACCGGAGGGGCCGGCGCCACCCACAAGGTTTTCAACTCCCGATGGACCCCTTGGCGCAAGTGAGCCACTTGGCCATAGCCGGCGGAATCGCGAGTGAGTTCAGGGGTCCGGACGACCTCGATCATGTCCTCCAGTCCGATCCGGCCGGCCCTGGCCCGCAGGCGGTCCTCGATCATCCGGACCGCCGCGGCCTTTTCGGCTGACCATCCATACACCCTTCCCACGTGAAAAGGCTCTCCGGACTCGGGGTCGTACCACCCCTGTTCGACCGCGAACGAAATCAGGTTCCCGGATCCCATGAAGCCGGGATGTTCTTCGTAGTTGAGGGGAACCTCATGGATATAGCCGGGACGGGACACCCGGATGTCGTCCGGCCCCAATCGCTCGGCAACCCAGAGGCCCTGGCCGCCGGCAAAGTTGATCAGGATCCATCCCTCGTCGGCGTCGGCGAACAAGTGGGAGTTGCCTCCGTAGGTGGAGAAGCCGTACTCGTCAATCAGCTCACCCACGATCTCCACCGCCTCGCGTGCGCTACGGGCCCGTTCCATCACGATCCGGGACAGGTCGCTGTAGTTCGGCCCGCGCTGCGGATTGGGCGTCATCTCCCGGATCTCGATCCGGGAGCCCGACGACACGTCCCGGGCCGCGACGCCATGCTCGTTCAATCCGCCATTGGTCAGCGGCGCCGGGAAACCCGCAAAGTAGGAATAGTTCATGGTCAGGTAGCGGAACGTGACGGGCGCCTGTGGAATTTCCGAGAGCTCCCCGGGATACCGGGACTCCGCTGTCGCTCCCACCGTCATCGTGGAACCCGGGGCATGCTTACGGCGAGGCACGATCTCCAGCCAATGGCTCGAAGGTTCGTCACCGTAGCCAGCCAGAAAGACGCTGCCGTCCCGGGTCAGGTTCTTCCCCACGTAGATGGCATAGCTGGCCTCGGCGCCTGGACCGCTGGCGAGACTGATCATCAAGCTGGTGAGCACGATACGTACTTTCATGGTGGGGTCCTCATCTTTTTGGCTTGCGGTTTCGAGCAGATCACTGTCTTGCAAACTGGACTCAGGGATCTTCACGAGCTGTCCACTCGTCAACTGATCTCCCCAATAGCGGTTTTCGCGGTCGGCGACCGGGACGGTTGTCCAAATCCGCCCTCCTTGGTGAGCCCATTATGGAGAGAAATTCACATCTACCAGCAACAAACACAAGGAGGCAGGTGTCATGAGAAAAATCGCAAGCAGAAATAACCGAAGGCTCAGGAAAACCACGGCTGTCGCATTGCTCCCATTTCTGATGGCTCAAGTCCTGATCGGCGGGTTCTGTGCTCCCCAAACTCTCCGGGCCGGCACGGAGCAGTTCCGGAAAATGACCTGGGAAGAACTTCCGGGATTCCTGAATGGAGAGAAGAAAGTCACCGTATCTCTGGCCGAGGGGGGCGCCGTCCGGGGGGATGTGCTGGCAGTACTGCCTGGGAACATCCATCTCCATCGCGTCACAATGGCCACCGATTGGAAACACGCCGCTTTCGACTCCGAAACCTCCATTCCCAGAGACTCCGTCAAGGACATCCGCGTGGAGAGAATGCGGAGCAGCGTGCGGATAGCCGGAGCCGTCCTGGGTGGAGTTGGCGGATTCTTCCTGGTTCCACTGGCCCTGGTCGGCCCCACGATCGGAGAGTCCCGGAGCGAGGCCTATCTCATGTATGGAGGGCTGGTCGGCGGAGCAATCGGGGGTAGCGTTCTCGGCTATCAGTTGGGAAAGCGTCGGGACCGGGAGACCATCATCATCACGATAGTCGACTGATGCGGCGAAGTTCTTTCCGGCAGTCAACGTCGACTCGCGGCCTACACATCCACCCGGACGTGATTCATGGCCTCGTAGGTCGGGGACGCCTTTCCTGAACGTGCAGGAAGGGATACCGGTAGTCCTCTATATTCATGCGTTCTGAAGCAACATCGCCAGTTGGGAGACGCTGATCGCCTCAACGCCTTCGGTGACCGGGAAGCGCTCGTCGCCGGAATGCGCGACGAACGCATGGGCCGGACTCAGGTCCGCGCGGGCGTTGTGGAAGCCGCGGTCCAGTCTCGGGGCGCGGCCCCGCTTGATCTCTATCGCCCACAGTTCGCCGGTCGGCAACTGGAGCACGAGATCGACCTCGGCGCCGGCGGAAGTGCGGTAAAAACTGGCTGTCGTCCGTTCCGGGGCGGCCGCGAGCAGGTTCTCGATCACATATCCTTCCCAACTGGCGCCGGCCACAGGATGGCCGGCCAGCGCATTGAAATCGCCAATGCCGAGCAGAGCATGCAGCAGGCCGCTGTCGCGTATGTAGATCTTCGGCGATTTCACAAGCCGTTTCCCGATATTGGCGCGAAAAGGAGCCAGGCGCCGCACCAGCAACAGATCGGTCAAGAGTCCGATATAGCGATTCACGGTTTGCACGCTGACACCCAATGACGAAGCCAGCCGGGAGGCATTCAACAGGCCTCCCTGGCTGTGGGCCAGCATGACCCACAGTCGTTCCAGCGTTTCCGCGGGGAGGCGGGGCCCGAACAGGGCGACGTCGCGCTCCAGGTACGTCCGGATAAAGTCCTTGCGAAGTAGAAAGCTACGCCTTCCGTCAACGGCCAGAAAACTGTCCGGGAAGCCGCCCCGCACCCAGAGCCGGGTGAGCGTGTCCCTGCCGCCCGCCACCTCGAGGATGTGGAACGGCTGCAGGTCAATAGTGGCGATCCGGCCGGCAAGACTCTCGCTGGACTGGCGCAACAGATCCATCGACGCGGAGCCGAGGATCAGGAATCGTCCGGTCCGTTTTCCTCGCCGCCGGCCGCTGTCGATGACCCCTCGAAGATCCTGAAACAGGTCGGGAACTCTGTGGATTTCATCGAGAATCACGAGGCGGTCTTCGTAATGGCTCAGGAACAGCGCCGGGTCGCTCAGCTTTTGCCGATCGGTTCGGTCTTCGAGGTCGAGATAAAGCGCCCCGCGCTCTTCGCCGATGTCCAGCGCGAGCGTGGTCTTGCCAGCTTGGCGCGGGCCGATAAGAGCCACCGCCGCCTGGTAACCAAGCGCCTCAAGAACGCGGGGCTTGATATACCGCTCTATCATCCTTGTAAATTATCCACCTAATGGATAATTTACAAGGATAGAATCCACTGCGAGGAAAGAATCTGTCTGTGTAATCCGCAGGAACGGAGAGGCCTCCGCTCTTGGGCGCTTGGGCGGGTCTGGCACGCGTTCCCGGCTTACCCGTCCACCCGGACGTGTTTCATGGCCTCATAGGCGGGGGACGGTTTTCCCTGAACGTGCAGGAAGGGGTACCGGTAGTCCTCCTCCCCCACCCATCGGGATTCGCCGGTCTATCAGCGGGGCGCTCGAAGAACCCAACGTCTTCGGGACCTTGGGCCAAGGACCGGGTCATCGGGGCGTTGCGTCAGTGACAAGATAGTGGCCATGGCGATTGCCTGACTGCGAAACGCCGGGCTCGCGTGAGGATTAATGATTCAACCCAAGATCACACCATCGATCACCGCTGCGATCACCGCTGCATCCAAGCCTCCGCCCGGCTCGTCGCGGGTTTCGATCAGCGTTCCATCCGGGCCTCCGCCGTCCTCGTGAGGCTTGATTTGGCACTCCAGGTACTCTTTACGCTTCCGGTGCCATCGATCTTTGTACCCCGGATCGTCGAGCATGCCGAGATGCTCCCAATAGAAGGTCACGCCGCGCGCGTAATCCGCGATCGTGAAATCCGGGTAGCGGGTGCGACCATTGGACAGCACGAGAGGCTGCTCATAGGCGTAGTCGATCCCGCGGGCGTGAAGCTTGTCGGCAATCACCAGTTCGGACTTTGAGCGCACCAGATCACCGCGCTCGGTCCGATGAATAAGCCCTTCCTCAAGGAAACGTTTCTGAGCGTTGACCGTTACTTCGCACGGTAGCGGGTCCACAAAGAGGTTCGTCATGCGCCGGGCGATCTCCGAGTGCTCGTCGCCTGCAAAGCCACGATACTCGACAAGCGGGCCCTCGTGCAGGATGACCAGCCGGTCTTGGTGGCGGGTCAGCGCCGTGTACAAGAGCTCGCGGGAGAGCAGCCAGCAGGGGTTGGTGAGCACGACGAAGGTGACGCCGAACTCGCTTCCCTGAGTCTTGTGCACCGTAAGGCAGTAGGCCAGTTCGAGCGGGTTGCGGCCTTCGTCTCCGAACTCGCCGGGATAGAATCCGTACTTGGGGCCGAGCTGCCCGGCGAACTCAACCTCGAGTTTCCACGGCATGCCCCTGAATTTCCTTGTCTTGTACTGTCCGACGACGATGCCGATGTCTCCGTTGGCGAGGTAAGCCTCCCGAGCGGGCCTCGGCCAGACATCGCGCCGACGCTGGTTGATGACGTTGATGACCTTGTCGCCGTAAAGGAGCATCTGCGGGCCGACGGGACGCGGTACCTTGCGGCCCCAACCCTCCGTCTCGGCAAGCTCGCGCACCTTCACCCGGAACCGCGTTTGGAGCATTCGGTTAAGCGCGTCCACCCCAACGAGCCCGGCACGTACGGGCGACAGCATCTGCCAAGCTTCCGCCCGGGCGGCGGCTCCGGGGTTGTCGGCGAACCGGTTCCAGAAGAAGGCCCATGGGATGTTTCCGCGACGCGCACCTCCCAACGATTCCTCGAAGCCCAGTTCGTCGTCCGGGCCGGCCATACCCAGCGCCTCCACCAGCTCGGCGACGAGCTTCTCATGAAGCTCCTGCGGGTGGTTCCATCGCACGAGCCGGAGGCGTTCTTGAGTTCCTTCCGCGCCCTCTTCAAGAACGGCATCTGCGCCAGGATCGAGCGGTTTCCCATCGAAGTGCGACGCCAGGAGCACGTCTGCCCCGCGTCGCTGCCGTCGCGGAACTGTGAGTTCGGCATAACCCGGACCGTAGCGCGGGAAGAGTCTCTCGACGTTCTCCGGTTCGAGCTCTCGAACTATGTCCACGAATGGGCGACCGGCCCCGATCGGCGGGAGCTGGCGTGGATCCCCAACGAGCACGATTCGCTCGACGAAATTGAGTGAATCGATCAGTGCTGCTAGCTGCTCTTCGGTCAGCATTGAGCACTCGTCCACGATCACGGTCCGGTAGTTGCGACAGCGAGGCACCCTGGGCCTTGGAACGTAGGCGCCGGTCTCCGCATCGTAACGCTGCTGGCGGATCAGAAACTGCGCCAGCGTCTGACCAGAGCCCTGCATCCCTGTCTGAGCCTCTAGGCGCACGCGTGCCTTCCCCGTGGGTGCAAGAAGCAGTAGCCCTTTCTCCGCGAGCCCGGGAAGCGAGCACAGCATCCGCAGCAGCGTCGTTTTTCCCGTCCCCGCCGGGCCGATCAGCACGGAGAGCCGCGAGCGGAAGAGTTGCTCAAGGGCAACCGCCTTCTCACGCCGAGCACGCGTCTCCAGCTTGCGCTCTTCCGGATCCGCAGGCAGCGGCTCATCGATACCCTCATCGACAAGCCCGCGCCAATCGTGATCACCCACGTGCGACTTCCCTTTCTTCCGGCCGATCACTTCGCGGCGGATGATCGTGCGGCACTCGATGAGTCGGTCCATTTGGTAGGCGGGATCTCCCGCGCGGGTTGCCGCGCGAGCGACGACCGGCGCGAAGCTCTCCTCGCAGGCGTCGAGCACGTTCTCCCCGAGCGGGCAAGGCGGCTGGAGCGCGCGCTCCCGTGCCCTGCGGATCACCCAACTCCGGGGGAGCAGCGTGTGTCCTTCAGCCGCTGCGTGCTCCAGGAGGTCCACGACCAGTGCGCGCACCCGCCGTCCATCCGCCGGGTCTTCGACCCGGCTCGGCTCCAGTACAGGGAACTGCTCCCGCACCTTCTCATCCGGGAATAGGCCTCGGTCCACCGCGCCAAAGGCGATCGGTTTGACTGCACGCCGGTCGCGCTCAAAGAGGAGGTACGGATTTCGAAGCAGTTCGGCGTCGCTGGCCTCGATGCCGGCATCCGCCCGCGCTGTGGTGTCGTAGAAGCGCTGCGCCTGATCCTCCGAGATGGCGCAACGACCGAGGAGCTGGAGCAAAGCCCGCCGCTCATCGGAGAGGCGCTTCCAGCCCTTGCGCAGCCCTCCCGTGAGTAGCTTCGCCACGGGCCCACCGAGTTTCGCCGGCTCACTCATCACGGCGTCCACGAGCGTCCACGGATCACCGCCGCCCTCGCGCTCGCGCAGGAGTTCGATTTCGTAGGCGAGCAGGCTCCCGTGCCGGAATCCCCACTCGTAACCGAACGCAGAGAGTGCCGAACCCAGGCCGGGGAACGCACCGCGGGCCTTCCACAACCGGTTGAGCTGCGTGTCAATCCAGGCGAGGGCTTGGTCCCACGGTCCCTCGATCCGGCCGCGGATCCGGTGCAGCGCCGCCGCACAGGCCACGAGGGAAGCCACAGCGCCGTCATGGGTCAAGAGTTCCGAACCGTAGGAGTAGGAGTCGAAATGCTCGTCCGGGGCGAAGGTCACGAACTCCTCGGGATCTACCCCGCCGCGTTCAGCGAGCGTCAGCGCCTCCTGGTACGGAAAGAGGAAGCCGTCCGCGAAGCCCGGTCGGATCGAATGGCCCACGTTGCGCTCCCAGAGCACGCACCGTAGCGGCGGTTGCTTGCCCTTGTAGGCGTACTCGGTGACCCCTCCCACGGAGAGCACGCGGCCAACGCCAACGATCACGCGCCGGGACTGCTCCGAGAGCGGAGTGCGTTTGGCATAGAAGAAACAGAGTGACTCCTCCGGCCGGAGCGCGCTGAAAAAGGTGTCGAGTAGTGCGACCTGATTCCCGCGCTCTTGGGCCCATGCCGTCGCGACCTGCTTGCCTTTGTAATTGCGGATGTCTGGCTCGCGGTCCGGCACCCAGCCGATCTTCAGACGCTCGGCGATTCCGATCTCGCCATCATTCGCACTTCCCTCGACCTTCTCGCGCAGCATCCATCGGAATGGCACGGCAGCAGCAGAGTACGGAGGCTGCACGAAACGGGTGGGAGCGAAGTGGCCGTGAGTCTCCGTGTAGAATTCCGTGTACGGGTGCGTCATCGTCCGAGTGAGTGCGAAGGGTGCCATGAACGAGACGCGCTCTCCGACGCAGGGCGGCAGGTCGGAACGGTCAAGTTGATCGAGCCGCCGGCTGGCACAACGCCCTTCCACGTCGTCGCGCCTGCCCTCGCCGATGCGGGGTAGGATGAGGCAGCTCGAATTGTCCAACGGCCGGGTGCACACTGTCCCGGTCCAGCCCGCGTCGTGCCACGGGACGCGGATGGTGATGTGGTGGGGTGGAAGACGGCGAGCACCGGTGATCATCCAATCAACTCACGGCTACGAACGGTGGCTGTTCCAATCGCCTGGGATTCTGAACCACAACGAGGACACGCAACTTTGCCCGAGTAATCGCGTTGTATAGCAGGCGTTGCTGGCGCTCGATGGCGCCAGCGACTTGGTAGGGCCATAGGACGATGACTGATTCGAACTCGCGATTCTTCGCCTGATGGATCGTCATCGCACGAACTCCGCGGGCCCTCACCCGCCGGTACGCTCTCGACCGCTGATGGATGCGGCGTGCCTCACGCTGGATCTCTTCAACCGTGAATGTCGTCCTTCCGGCGACGCGCCTCTGCCGGTCAATCCAATGGCGAAGTCCCCACCGCGGCCCATCGACATCACCGAATGAGAGCACATCAAAGCGGACCTCAGCATTGGGGTCGTCGGGCAACCCAAGTCCTTCAATAAACCTTTCGCACCCATCTTCCTGCGATACCTCCCACGGTATTTGATACGGACCCACCTGATGCTTGCCAATCGGCTTTGCCTTCACTCGGGCGAAGAGATCACGCACAAATGCCGAGCCGGAGGGACGAACTGGAGTTAGAACCGCGATGTCGGCGGATCTCCACCACCACGTAAGGTTGTTGGAAACGAAGCTAGCCCCAACGTAGTGGTTGTGTGCGCCCAGCACGGTGAAGCCATCTCCCTTATGAGAAAAGTTACGTCCTGCTCGAAGAGCTCGACTCGCTTCCAGGAGACCTGATGCTGACGTCCGGTGGATGTCACTCAGACTCTCGCTTTCACCATTGGTCCGTGCCCACGCGACTGAAGCACTCACTTCGGTGCTCTCCAGATCCTGAAAGTCATCGGCCGCTACGATGCAGGTCGCCAAGCTGGAGAGCGAGGAAATCATTGCCAGCTGTCCACGCTTACAATCCTGGAACTCGTCCACAACAACGATTGGGAATACCCGGATGACCCAACGCGAGACTATCGCTTCGGAGAGCAGATCGCCGGCGAGTAAACAGACCTGCTCATAGTCATCCTCGGCCAGTTCCGCTGCCGACGTTTTTCGAACAAGCGTTCGCCAGCGCCGCACGATGCTCCATGCGAAGCTATCGGCGGTGCAGCAACGATACCGCCGTCGAAGCCCTGAAATGGCTCGAAGTTGATTATCCATGCGTCGCCGCGATCCGTGCATCTTGGTCAGTGCAAGGACTCGCTGGTGCTCCGACAACGGACACTTTTCAAGCACACGCCCAAGTTTCTGAAATAGTCGCGTCGTCTTGCCGGTCCCAGCTGGACCTTCGATCAAGCAGAGGCTCATGGTTCGAGACGGAATACGGCCGCGTCCACGGTGCTGTGCTCATCGTCTAGCCGTATTAACGCGCAACCATCCGCGTTACTTAGTGTTGCAAGCGTGACGGCCTCAAGTAGATCTGCGGCGCGAGTCCGACAGCCGGGAAGGTTACCGATGACATAGGCCACTTCTTGATAGGCAAGGTAGTCGGTCTTCAAGCGACCCCGACCGGTGCTGACCTTGAACAAATCGACCAGTTCACCAATGGACTCGAAATCACAATCAATTCGGTCTTGCAGTGCGGCAAGTGCAGCTTCCTCGTCGCCCTTAAGGAGCCAGCCTATTGCGTCCTCTATCGTCCAGCCATCGCGCCATCTCAGGATGAGGTCCGGAATCGGGTCGGAACTCTGCATTCGGTCGATCTTCTCGGCTCCGGCGTCATCCCCATCCACAAGAGGAACCAATCCACGTCGCAACAACCGCAGGGCATCGTAGACCTCCTCCACCGCTCCATCGTGAGTCGGCACCACGCCTATGACGGTACCGAAGGCGGGCGTGTCGGTATCGGGGGCGTCGAATGCAATGTCGCCCGTTTCGAGCACATGGCTCAACAGCCGAAACCACTCGTACTCGCTACGTCCTTCGGGGATGAGCACTCTGTGGTGCATCAACGCCTCGACGAGCCGCACGCGATCATCCTGAAAGAGCTTGCGTCGCGCGTTTGTCGCGCTCCCATTCAAGGGCGCTGGCAACATGGGGATCGCTACGAGACGCGCCCGGTTGCGATCGAGGATCTGTACCGAGGTCGCGGGGTAGAATGCGGCGACACGAGGCGAATGACTGGTGCAGATCGTCTGCTCGGCGATCGATACGGCCTGCGAGACCAACCGGCGCTGCATTCCTGGTGGGACATGCAACTCGGGCTCCTCCATCGCGAAGAGGAATGGCTTACCTAAGCGAACCCGCTCTCGTCCGAGTTCGAGCAGAAGAATGAAGGTCTGAAGCGAGAGCAGGCCCATCCCGTGCCGCCCGACAGGGAGTGGAACACCTTCTCTGCCAACGTAATGCGGTACCAGTGCGCGAAGCAGCGATTCGGAGTCCGTCGCCGTGAGCCTGAGTTGAAAACGAGGGGCGTCGGGCAACAACTCCTCCAACTGCCGGTTGATGCGTCCCACCAATGGACAGAGGCCCACCGTTTCCTCCAGCGGATCAGCGGGCCTACGCAGACGATCGCGCTCTTGGAGAATAGTGCGCGCCGGGATGCCGCCCACGGTCGCGACGGCCCTGCGGAACAACTCCGAAGCGAACGATGCGGCTGCTTCCCAGGTGCGACGCGCTGGTAGAACATAGTAGCCGATGTCGTCGAAGAGCCGAATTGGAATGGGCTGGACAACATCGTCCAGGAATGGATCTTCAACGTCGTCATCATCGTGGAAGTAGCGGATCGATTCGACCACCAGTTCCTCCAAGTCGAAACGCGCCGCAAAGGCAATCTGTGCGCAAAGGGTCTCGGCATGATCACCAGGCTCGGGCTCTAACTGGCCCGTCGAAGAGTTCCACCACTTGGGAACTGCTCGACCTTCGCGGAACCAAGTGTCGTTGCGCTCCGGGTCATCACCATCGAATCCCGCCAAGGTAGCGACGATGCGGATGCGACTCGTCGCTTCAGGAAGGCTGCCGTAGAAGTCGTGTTCCGTAAGGTCACGCACTAGGCGAGTGCGGCCGAAGACAAGAGACAGAGCGTCGATGATTGTGCTCTTGCCGGTGCCGTTGGGACCCACAAGCACATCATGATGGTCGAAACGCAAGTCGGCGTGCTGAACGCCGCGGAAGTCGCGTATCGAAAGAGCGTGCACCTTCATCGGGAGTCATTCTCCGCCGAGAGACGCCTTGTGTTCTAAAACCTCGACGAGCTCCGCGATTACTTGGAACTCTCCCTCGTCCGCGCCGGTGAGCACGATAGGGTGGAAGTCCGGGTTGACGGGCTCAAGGGTGATCTTACTGTGGCGCCAGGAGTCGCCGACCCTCGACTTTGCGCTCTTGTAGCGCTTGACTGTGTAGCGCTGACCCGTCTCGGGATCGGTAGCGTCTCGGAGCTGGACGAGGACCGTTTTGCTCTGGCGCGTTCCCTCGACCGGAGCGCGAAAGAGGCACAAGGCTCCGTCGGGGATAGCGGGCTCCATGGACTTGCCGATGACCTGGGCAACGAACATCCCCTTTCGCAGACGATGCCGCGACTCGACAGCGACCCATTCGAAGTCGTTGTCATCGATGTGCTGCGTATCGCCGAAGCCGCCAGCGGCCGCCCTAAGCGGGACGAGTGGAACGCAGTTGACGTAGAGGTCTTCGCGCGCGGGCTCGATCGTGCGCGGCCAGATTGGAACCACCTTCCTCGTCCGCTTCGATGCCGCATCCGCCTCCGGCCCGGTCTGGAACGCGTCGGGCCAGCCGCCGTGGGCTTCGATGACATGATCAATCTCGGCCATGATACGGATGGTCTCGTTCAGGGCGACGACGATCTTCTGGTAGTGGGCGATGTCCTCGTCCGAGAGCGTGCGGCCCTTCCGATCCTTGAGCCACTTGTGGCAGACTTGGTAGCCGCCGATGTGGAATTCCCAGACCGCCTCGGGCACGCCCCGAAAGCCGACGGTACCGGATCTGATCGCACGGTGGCCCTCGCGGGCGATGGTCTTCCTGGCGTCGAGCCAGACGGTGCCGTCCGACCAGCCGACGCGACCAACTTCGGGGTTCATCGGGCCGATAAACGTGTTGATTAACCTATCGATCCTATGGGAATCGAGTAAGTGAAGGCTCAGCAACTCATGTCCAGCCTCCACGAGCTTTCGGAAGAGCTCACCACTTCCAGGTAGCGGCACGCGGGGGAAATCGAGCTTGAGCGGGGCCTCATAGCGCTCGCGGTAGGAGCGGCTGTGGAATACCGCGTACATCCAGCCTAGGACGTCCTCGGGGCCGAGGTTTTCGCGGAGATTGCCACGACCGTCGCTGATGAAACGTAGTTCGGCGGCGGCGGCAATCTGGTCGACAAACCTCGACGCCAGATTCGGCGTGCGACCGTCCTTACCCTTCGACCAACGGCTGAAAAGTGCCCTGTCGGTCCTGCCGACGCCGGGATAAAGATAAAGTGGAAACGTGGCAGACTGTGTGCTGGCTTCACCACACTTTGTTTCGACAATTGTGCGGCTACAGAAAAAGTGATTGGGTTCCGGAAACTTGTTGCTCCTAGCCGTAACAATCGCGTAGTTCTCTCTTGCCAACATGTGAGGCATGGCTTCGGTCCGAGGCCAGTCCACCATCCACGGGACATAGTAAATTTCCCGGATGTCGAACGGACGATATAGCACAGTCTTATACCTTTCATCCCACTTATCGTCCTCGCGGATCTTCCGCCGTGCAGCAGGAAGTTTCCATCCGCGAGAGTCTCCGGGCGGATACTTTTTCGAGCCCTTCCCGACGAAGTACTTGGTCCGGATTTCGTCGTCGGACAGTGACCTGGATCGCAGGTCGACGATCCGACTTCGGAGGATTTCCCGGTCGAAATCGATGACGAATGCATCGCGCGCGGTGACGATTCCAGTCACGTATACGGTCATCACCTCGTTGATTGCTGGCCATCTATTGTAGGCACTTGTTCCTACGTGGTCGTAGGGCTCGAACAGACGGAACGGCGGCCTCGGTTGCAGTTGCGACCATCCGGTGTCGGCGTACCCATGCTCCCATAGCCAACGGTACTTTTGTCCCCGTTCGCCCCAGAGATCAGCGTGCCGGACACATCTGCTGACTGTGTCAGACTTCGTGAAGAGCCCAATGGCCACGCCCTGCTGGATGTCGAATACGTTGACATCGCGCCCGCCCCCCGGCGGAGTCTCCTTCTTCTTGAGGTTTCCGTGAAAGTCGAGCACGCAGATTCGACGAAAGGACTGCATGAGCGACCACCGCATCCCACGAAACGTGGGGTTGTCGAGGTAGCCGTGATTACTGATGTAGCCGTGAACGCCCGCACCAGCGGCATCGAGCAACCACTGCGAGAGGCGAATAAACTTTACGTAGTCGTCCTGAAGCCACACCTTGCGCTCACCGAGCGGCTTGCCGTCGACACGGTAGTAGCTGGAGGTCGCCGTCCCATCTGGGAGGCGACCCTTGAGAAGGCCATCGATCCACGGACCCATGTTCGACGATATGCCTGAGTAGGGCGGATTCCCAATCACCACCGTGAACCGTTGCTTTCGTTTGATCTCATTGACCGCCTGGGCCTCTTGCGCCAGGGCCGGCAGGAAGTCCAGTTTGAGCTGCTTGCTTCCCGCTGGCTCCAGCGCGTTAGTTAAGTACACTCGCGCGCGCTCGTCGCTCCGGAAGCGGTATCCGGTCTCATAGAGCTTTAGGCCGACCTTGAGATGCGCGATGGCATAGGGCGCCATCAGCAGTTCATAGCCGTGCAGACGCGGCAGCAGGTGCGTCGGGACATAGTCGTTCCAGAACGCATTGATCTTCTTCTCGCCGTGGCCCTGTGACTTCCACTTCTCCACCATCGTCCTGTGAATAAGGTCGATGACCTGAACGAGGAAGGTGCCGGTCCCCGCAGCAGGGTCAAGGATCTGTACGAATGCCTGGTCGGGAGGCGTGTCATCGGGGATCCTGAGATCCTGTTGGCCCTTTGCCATCTCCCGCCAAGTTGTAGTGTCCGCAAGACCATCCTCTAACCCAAACTCCGTCCGCAATAACTCATCCACCGAACGCACGATGTAGGAGACCACGGGGCGCGGGGTGTAAAAGACGCCGCGGCTAACCTTCTGATTCTTGTCGTAGGCCTTGAGGAAATGCTCGTAGAAGTGGATAACCGGGTCTTCTTGGGGGTTGCGGTCGCCGAAGTCACGAACGACAGCCTCCATCCTGGCGTGATCGAGTAATTCTACCACCTCGGAAACGCCTAATTCGTCGAAGTCAATGCCCGGGCCGCCGGCTTTGCCGCGCCGACCACCGACGTGAAGGAAGGTTTCCATCAGATCCTTCAGGAATGGGTTCGTCCGCATATGGGCGGTGAGGTCGTCGGCTGTACGCCGCTCGGGGTCGGTTATGCGCGCCGAGAGCAACCCATACGCGATGGTCTGGGCATACATGTCGGCGAAGCCATCCTCGTCCAGGTCGTGGACGAGGGCGGCCTGGAACGCCGTCATCAGCTTGGTGAGTGGCCCGGATTCGGTCTCGATGGCCAAAACTCTCCGGATGCGGTTGCGGATCTTGCGGGCCAACTTGGCCAAGCGGTCGGAGAGCCGTTTCGAGGTGGTAATAACCTCGCGGTGGCGCAGTGTGAAGGCGCCGCGCCATTGCTCACGCCAAGTGTCTGGGTCGTCCTCATCGTCGGGCCAAGTTAGGTAGTCAGTCAGTTTGCGGGCGACGGCGTCTAGGTGGAGCGGCGTGTCGAGGTTGTCCCAGCCGAGTACCTTGAGGGTGGGCAGGTCGTGGCCGTCGTCGGGCTTCGAGAAATGGGCGAACGCGATCTGGCGTTCCTTGACCTCGCCGTAGCTGGAGACAAACAAAAGATCCTCGGTGGCCCAGGCCTGGCGCTCGGGCTTGTTGGCCGAGGGGCGCTTTTTTAGCGCCACCTGATTGAGGATACGGCGCAGTGCCACGACGGGCAGGCGCGTGGGCTCGAACTTAATGTAGAAGATTCCCCAAGGCTGGGTTGGTACGAGCGGTCTCAGGCGCTTGATCTTCTGGATCTTGGCCGCGTTCTTCTCGTCGATGCCGAGTTCCTCGGGGCTATAGTCGAAAAACAGGTCTTCGAAGTCATCCGAGTCGATTGGCCAATTCAGCTCGTCGCGGAGGTAGCATACGAGTTGGTCGAAGCGACGAATTCGGGCGAGGCGCTTGCGGTGGTCGTTCGGCATCGATTTAGCTCTCGTTCAACTCCATCCAGCAGAGTAGCCGCGGTTTGACCCCGAGGGGGGCATCCACACGCTTCAGGTAGCTGTTTTTGATATGTTTGTTGATGCGTTTTCGGATGTCTAGGAGCGTTTTCTCCTCAGCGGTGCAGCGTCGGGGCGTCTTGGGCTTCGAGCGGATGCTCACGACTATTTCACCCGGTTCCTCGAGGATGGTCTCGCGGTCGAGGTCGTACAGGTACCAGCGGGTGGTGCCGGCCTCCTCGGTAAACTCGTTCTGCTCCTTGTCGAGGGCGGGAAGCGCGTAGCAGAAGAAGACGCCGCGCACGCCCTTCACCAACCGCTTGCGACCGCTGAAAATCGCGCCGGGGAAGCGAGCGAGACGGGCCTCCAGTTCCGGGTCGGCCTGAATAAGCGCCTGGTACTCAAGGTGCATGTCCTCCACGGCCGTGCGTGTGCCCTCGTAGGCGTGATGGAACTCCTTCAGCGCCTCGAAATTGTCCTCCGGCGTGAGGAGTTTCTTCCCCTCGATACCGAGGGTTTCGGAGATCAGGAGCGTCTTCTGCGTGACCTTGGTGTAAAGCGATAGGATCTCGTTCAGTTCCTGGGGAGGGAGAAAGTTCCAGAACCAGACCTTGCCTCGCGAGGCGGCCGCCTCGGGATGGTCGGCGACGAGCCGCTCCTCAATTGCGGGATTCATGCGCCGATCAACTCGGCCGATACGCTGCATGAGGCGGACTGGGTTCCAGTGGATATCGTAGTTGATCATGCGCGAGGCGTCTTGCAGGTTGAGACCCTCGGAGAGAACATCGGTGGAGATTAAAACACGGGTCTCCTCGCGGCCCTGCTCGGCGAGTTCCGGAGACGAGAGCCCGTTGTAGTAGGGCGCGAAGCGCTGGATTACGTCTGAACGATTCTTCTTCGTGGCACTGTCCACCTGCTCAACGCCTTCGATATCGACCTCGTCTAGTTGACGCTTCAGGTAGCGGGCCGTGTCGGCGAACTCGGTGAAGATCAAAATCTTCTGGTCGACCACAGCTTTTGTCTTGAGCAGGCGGACGAGCTTCTGGAGCTTGTCGTCGTGTTTCGGCTCGAACTTCCGAGCCTCGTCCAGGAACTGAACGATCTGATCAAGGTCGAGGAAGGTCTCGAACATCATCTCCTCGACGTCGTACTCGGCCCTGTCGAGGCGTTCCACCGCGTCGAGCATTTCCTGGGGGACGACGTCTTCATCGTCCGCGTCGTTGTCTTCCTCGCCCCAGAGCTCGAGCTGGCGCCGGCCACCATAGCCCAGGACCTCGGCGTTCTGCGCCTTCCAGCGCTCTACGCGTTTCTTCTCGGAGTCGCTCTGGCTGTGAACCTCAAGGAAGGCAAGCAGTTTCTTGAGCAGGCGCTCGCAGGAGAGCTCGAAGGCGGCGACGGAGCTCTCGAAGCGCTTTAGAAAGTTAGTCCGGATTAGGCCAACTACCTGCTTCTGGCGGTTTTCTTCGAATGGGTCGATCTCCTTGTCCGGCCCCTTGTACCAATAGAGGGGGTAGTACATCGGGAGCGTGAAGAGCGGGCTCTGCTTGGCGAAGGCCTTCTCGAACAGCTCGAGCATCCGCCCGTATGTTTTCCGGATCGAGTACGCCGCTACCTGAGGGTCCCTACGCTTGGGAAAGGCAGCTGCTTTACCGTACTCCCGAACTTGGCTCTCCCGGGCGTAAGCGCGGCTCCGCTGGACGACGAGTTGGCGGAAGAATGTGTCGGTGAAGAGGATTTCCTGGGCTTCGGTCATGTGCTCGGCAGCATCCACCGCATCCTGCTCCACACGGCTGCGAAGCATCTTTTCCATCTGGTTGAAGTGCGCCCGCAGGTGGTTAATGCCGATCGTGCGCGCGAAATAGGTGTCGTCGCCACCCGTAAAGAGTTCGGTCATGTGGCGAAAGTCACTCAGGCGGTTGTTTATGGGTGTAGCCGTCAGCATGAACACTGTCTTGGGGCGTTCCGGGTTGCCGAGCAGCTCTAACAGGCGATGGTAGCGCGACGGTTCGATTCCTCTGTCGGGGTCACGACGACGGCCCGGATTCCGGAAGTGGTGCGCTTCGTCGATTATGACGATATCTGCGAGTTCCGAAATGCGCCGGAATCGCTCCGGGAACTCGCCCTTTCGTCCAAGGTCCGTGTGGCTGAAGACGGCTAGGTTGCTAAAGTCCCCGCCACCTCCGACTCCGCCGATGTGCGGAAGCCATCGTCGCAAGTGAGGTTCCCACACCCCCTCCTTGGCCGCCTTAGGAGCGAACAGTGCAACACGCTTGCCCTCGTGAAGGATGAGCCGCTCGATCAGCATCAGACCGACGAACGTCTTGCCAAGACCTACCCCGTCACAGAGGAACGCACCGCGATGCTGCCGGGCGATCTTCATGAGCGCCCAGTACGCTTCCTTCTGATATCGATCCAGGTTCGGGAACATCCGCGACCTTGTCTCGTCCCACTCGGTCGCGGTCAGCTCGTGCCCCCGGAAGAACTGTTGGAGTGCCTTCGTGTAGACGTCGAATGGCGAATACAGGTGCGTATGACGGGAGATCGTCTCGATGACGGCCTCGGTAACCCCGGTCGCTTTTCTCCAGTGCGTTTCGAACCACTCCTGAAGCTGCGCGACCTCGCGCGCACTCTGGATTTGGACGTTCAGCTCGACATTCTTGGTGAGACCCGGACGCGTGAAGTTGCTGGAGCCCACCAGAGCCTGGGCACCGATGATCTCAAGCTTCGCGTGAGTGATATAGGCCTTGGCGTGGAATTTGGCCTTGGCGAAGATACGGCATTCGATCTTCCCGGAGCGGAGCGCGTCGAGGATTGCAGGGACCCCGTTGAGGAAGGGGTTCGGTTCCTTGTCCTCCTCGATGCTTTCATCAAGCTTGTTGAGCGCTTGCGCCCGGACGGCTTCGAGAATGGCCTTCCGAGTCCGATGAGTAGTCTCTGCCCCCATTAGGATCCGGATTTTGTCGAGCCCCTGCCATTTGTCGTCGAGGGCAAGCAGGGCACCGATCTCAAAGTATCCGGTCGCAATATCGAACGCATTCGCAATGCTGGACCATTCCTCCAAGTACCGGAGTCCGGTCCAACCGGAGACACTGTTGTCGACGATGAAGAGCTCGCGGCCCTTGGAGTCAGCGGTCATGACACTCTATGTCAGTTGGTTAAACGCACTTCGACTATCCGCATCCCAGCAGAATCCCTCTCGGCCTTCAACAACACGCCGGTACGTTCGGATTCTTGCTTGAGACAGTCAATACTACAGGGATCGATAACGTGGCGAAATTCCGAAGCCTGGTGGGTCGGTTCTCGCTGACGACAAGTGTCGAATTGAGGACTATACGTCCACCCGGACGTGCTTCATGGCCTCATATGCGGGGGACGGTTTTCCCTGAACGTGCAGGAAGGGGTACCGGTAGTCCTCCTCCCCCACCCATCGGGATTCGCCGGTCATGAAGATCACGGTGTAGGCGCGCCGGGAGCGCGGGCTCCGGTTGGGCTCGCTCCGGTGATAGACCAGACAATGGTGGAAACTCACGCTGCCTTTGCTCAACTCCACCGGGATCTCATCCCCCAGAGTGTTCAGGGCCTCCTGGGTCAGCTTCCACGTATTCCCGGGAACGTTCGAATGCTCGTGATCGAGGAGGCCCAACTTGTGGCTTCCGGGGATCACGGCGAGGCACCCGTTCTCGCGGGTCGCATCCTCCAACGCGATCCAGGCGGTCAGCATCCTGAAGGGCTGGAAACTCCAGTAGTACATGTCCTGGTGGGGCGGGACCAAGCCCCCGTCCAGCGCCGGCTTGGCAAAGAGTCCGTCGGCGTAGATGTCCAGATCGGGCCCCAGGATCTGCTCTACGACTGAGGCCAACTTGGGATGCGTGGCCACGGACCGAAAGGCCGGGTCTCGATGGAGCAATCCGAAGGCGTTGCGGAGCGCGGAGGGATTGGCCGGTTCCCACTTGATATCGCTCTCGGGGTATGGAATCTCCCGCCTTTCCATGCCGTCCACCCGGGCTATGAGTTCGTCCATCTCCGCAGGGGTGAAGACGTTGTCCACGGTGACGTAGCCGTTCTCGTCAAAGTAGCTCTTGAGGCTCATCGATTCTCCCTCTATGGACCTTGTTTCCCGCTGGAGCACAACAATATAGACGCAGCTGTCTTCCGGAGCAAAGCTGGGGGTGGAGGACTTCCCCCACTTTCCCGGAGGTTCGTGAGAACAGGCGAGGCAGGGGAGAACGAGGACCGCGACGAAGCGGTCCCACTCCCGTGCTCAAGCCACGCCGGAGCGACGTCGGCCCCCCCTCGTATGTGCCCGCGGTCGTCCCTCACTGATGGGCCCGGAGAGGGTGACCACAAGGGTCGCCCCTACCATTCTCGGAATCTCGTGCTTTCAACCACTGGCGGAGAATTGATCGAAACCGCCGGAAATGGCGCCGCGGTGGTCAGCCGGAACCCTTTCCCGCGGCCGTGAGCCCGTACAGGTTCAGGAGTTCGATGAAGTCCTGGCTCTCCCGAAGACGATCGAAGGCCTGGTCCGCCGCCAGCCGCTGCTGGTCCGCGAATCCGGCCGCCAGCGCCTTGCCCAGATACTTCAGGCACTGGGGGTCGTCCCCCATTTCGGCAAAGAGGCGGGCCAGGTTGTAGTTCGCCTCCGAGTCCATTCCCATGGGGTCGGGATAGGTCAGGCGGGACACACTCGTCTTCTTGAAGACGTTTGGGTCCAGCAGCGCGGCCTGGAGGTAGGCCCGGCGAGACTCCTCGTACCGGCCCCGCATCATCTGGCCGTAACCCAGATTGACGTAGTAGGACGGCTTGGGATCCAGGTCGATGGCCCTTTCGAAGTAGGCGGCCGCCTGCTTGTACTTCCGATTCGAAAGGGAGACGATTCCCAACGTGTTGTAGCCCGAGGCGTATTCCGGATGAAGCCGGATGGAGCGCTCCGCGGCCTTCCTTCCCTGCCAGAACCGCCCGGTCCGGCAATATGCGATGGCCAGCTTGTTGAAGATGGCCTCGTGATACGGATTCAGCGTCGTCGCCTCGACGTATTTCAGCACCGCCAGGTGGTCCTTGCCCTCCGTCATCATCTCGTCGGCCTCTCCCATGAGGCGATAGGCTTCGATCACGTTCTCCTGCGGAACCGGCAACTTCTTGATGCGGGACAGGCCGCATCCGAGGAGTGATCCGGCCAAAACGATGATGGCGGCGCCCCGGATTCGTAGGGACATTGTTCACTTGCGTCCGGAACTCCCCGGCGTCCGGGACCTGAGTCCGGAGCGCGAAATTCGGCGACGGGAAACGTAACCTTGTATGCTTCCGATTATATCCGGAAAGCTCGTTTCCGGGCGTTTGGCCCGAAGCCTTGGAGGTGCGTGTTCATGGAGGTCCCAAGTATGACTCTTCGAATGATGTTGGCCGTTCTCATCGGCTTCAGCCTGTCTCTGCAGCCGAGCGCCGGAGCCGGCAAGGAGACGGTCCTCTTCCCCTTCGACGACTACAGCGTTCCCTTCAGCAAGGGCTTGGTGCTCGAATTGGTGACGGGACGGAAGAGCAAGGTCAATCAGGGAACCGGAGCCGATCCCCTGCATCCGAACCGGCTGATCGTCGCTCCGGGCCAGCCGGGAGATCCGGACCACCCGCGGGTCTATTACTACGGCACCGTCCTGAAAATCGATGGCGAGTACCGCATGTGGTACACCGGCTGGGACAAGGACAGGAAACGGCAGGTCCTCTATGCGGTCTCCCGGGACGGCGTCGACTGGAAAAAACCCGACCTGGGACTCGTCGAGTACAACGGGGACCGGCAGAACAACCTGGTGTTGTCCAACGGCGAAGGTCCCATGAAGGGCGCCTACGTTCTGGTCCTGCACGAACCCGAAGACCCGGATCCCAACCGGCGCTTCAAGATGGTCCGGGAGGAGCATCCGCGAGCCATCATGGCAGCCTACAGTCCCGACGGGCTGCGCTGGACCGACTCTCCCAACAACCCCATTTTCAAGAGCAGCGGGATGGAGCCGGGCGGCCTGATTCGATTCAACGGCTTCTACTACCTGAACGGACAGGGCGGACCGATCCCCCACCCCGTCCCCAAGGCCCGGAACCGAATCATGGTCACTTTCGTCTCCCACGATTTCGACCACTGGAGCGACGCGGCCCATCTCAGCTTCCGGAGGGATCCCGTCCCCCCGCGTCCGCTCTACGATTTCGAGATCCATCGGGGAGAGCAGGTCCACATGGGGGCGAGCCTCTGGAACCGGGGCAACGTGATCATCGGGTTCTACGGCCTATACGACAATCAGACCAACGACCGGCGCTACTCCACCTGCGACCTGGGCCTGGTGGTGAGCCACGACGCCATCCATTTCAAGGAGCCCATCCCCGACTTCAAGATCGTGCCCTCGTATGAGGAAGCGGACGGGGCCGAACCGCGCCTGATCCAGGGACAGGGGTTCGAGAACATCGGAGACCGGACCTTCTTCTGGTACAGCATCTGGGTCGCGCTCGACCCGGAGGGGCCCACCGGCGTCCGCCTGGCCACTTGGGACCGGGACCGGTTGGGATACTTCGCCGCAGCGCCCCGAACCGAGGGCGCCCATTTCCTTTCCACGCCGATCGAACTGGACTCCCCTCGGGCGGAGATCTACGTCAACGCCGGGGGACTGTCCGAGTCGAGCCAGCTCCGGGTCGAGGTCCTGGACGACCGATTCCAGCCGTTGCCCGGCTATTCGGGAGACACTTCGATTTCGCTCCGGGAATCGGGCCTGCGGCAGCGGGTGACGTGGCGCGGCAAGGAACACCTGGAAGGAGTGGAGGGGCCGTTCCGCGTCCGCGTCAACTGGGAAGGGATCCGCCCGGAAGACGCTCGTCTCTATGCGGTCTACGTCGTGGAGAGCAATTGAATGACTTTCGGCCGATCGCGCTCTTCAAAGTGACACCGGACAGCATCCCGCATCGCGACGTTGAGCTGAGGTAGTGTGTCGGCTTCCGTGAAAATGGAAACGCCCAAGGAACGCGCAGTGAACCCGCCCTCCGGGGCCTCCTCGACGACAAAGACAATCTCCTGCATGGCGACTCGACGTCAATGATACGGCAGCCGACAGATTCCTCGCTAGTAACGCTGCTCGGTTCCGAAGCAACGAATCTCATCAAGGAACACGGTCAATCACTCCATGCATCATCGCCCCAAGCGAGGTCCTCTTCCGGAACGGAGAACTCCCGGTGAGTGGACGGAAGATTCCGATAGCCGGCCCGGTGCCGTTTTCCCAACTCGGCGTCTTCGGAGCGGTCCAATGCGGCTCGCAACGCCTCCCTGGCAAACGCAGACCGTGTCGAACCGAGCTGCTTCACGCGCTTGTCAAATCGTCCCAAGAGTTCCGTGTCCATCGAAACTCTTACGGTCTTCGTAGCTGTCATTTGGTCGTTTCCCATGGTTACTAAGTAACTGGATATTCCCCACGATACAACAGTCTTCGCGCGAGTTCGAAATCCAGCAGGTTTTTCCCGGTGAACCGCCAAAACTCGACTTACATGATCGTTTCAGGCATTGTGGCGAAGGTTCTTGCGCCGTTTCCGTTGGGTGGTGGACGTATCAGAATCCCAGATGGAGAAGGACCGACAAACCCTACTGTTGAATAGAGTTAGGATTCGCCAGGAAGGCCCCCCATGCCCGGAATGATCGTCGCTCCCCAGCCCGTGGCGGTGGAAGAGGGGGCCAAGGTCCTGATGTCGGGCGGCAACGCGGTGGACGCCGCCGTCACCTGCGCCCTGGTGCAGTCGGTGCTGAGCCCCCACATGTGCGGGATCGGCGGCTACATCATCGCGACGCTCCACCTCGCCGGCGATCCCGAGGGGAACGGGCGGGTCCTGGATGCCCCCGCAGTGGCCGGTTCGAAGGTCTCTCCCGCCATGTGGGAGAAGGCGGTCCTGGGATCCAATCCCGACGGCTGGGGCTTCTTCTTGAAGGACAAGGTCAACGACCTCGGATACCAGTCCGTCTGCGTCCCCGGAGCGGTCAAGGGATTCGCCGCCATGCTGGAGCGCTGGGGAACCCGTTCCTGGCAGGCCGTCCTGGAGCCGGCGGCCGGAATTGCCCGGGAAGGCTTCCTGGTGGACAAGAATCTGGCCGACGGATGGAGGGCGAGGCCCGCCTATCCGGAAGCCTCCTGCCTGATGGACTACGTCCGGGGCAACGTCGAGGCGAGCCGGATTTATCTCAACCGGGGCGAACGACCCTACGAGGTCGGCGACCGGGTGCCCAACCCCGACTACGCCGCGACCCTCGAGCACCTGGCCGATCACGGGCCCGAAGATTTCTATCGCGGGGAATTGGCGGAGACCATGGCTGCCGACCTCGCCGCCAACGGCAGCTTCGTCACCGCAGGCGACCTGGCCGATTACCGGCTCCGGGATCCGGATCCGGTGGTGGGAACCTATCGGGGATACCGGGTGGTGAGCGCTCAGCCGCCCCATGGGGGTCCGACCCTGGCGGCCATCCTCAACATCCTGGAGGGTTGGAATCTGGCCAGCCTGGGACACAACTCCCCGGCCTATATCGAGCGGGTCGCCATGGCCATGAAGGCCGCCTTCGCCGACCGGAGCCTGCACCTGGCCGATCCGGACTTCGTGGACGTCCCCCTGGACTGGATGACCTCCAAGGAACGCGCCTCCCACTGGCGCCGCATTATCGAGGAGGGCGGCGCCATCACCGTGGAGCCCATGGCGCCGGAACCGCCCGACACGACCCAGGTCAGCGTGGTGGACTCCGAGGGAAACTGTGTCTCATTGACCCACTCCCTGGGGATGTCGTCGGGAGTGATCACGCCGGGTCTGGGCTTCATGTACAACAACTCCATGATCAACTTTCACCCCTTGGCCGGCCATCCCAACTCCATCGCTCCGGGCAAGGGGCGAACCACGGGAATGACGCCGACCCTGGTCTATAAGGGGGATCGTCCGGTGGTGGTGATCGGGGCGCCCGGGGCGACTCGAATCATCACTTCCGTCCTCCAGGTCCTGCTCAACATCCTGGATTTCGGGATGAGCGCCAGCGACGCGGTGCTGGCTCCCCGTTTCGACTGCCAGGGAGACCTGATCCGCTGCCAGGCCCGGATCCCCGAGTTCGTCTGCGCCCGGGTCCGCCGGAATCATCCCATCGAGCGGCTGCCCCTGAGTCACGGCGGGATGGGACTGGTTCACGCCATCGTCATCGACCCCGAGACCGGCCGGCTCTCGGGAGGCGCCGACACCGGCAGCGGCGGGATGGCTCTGCTAACCTGAAGCCGGAGAGGATTGGCCCATGAGCGAGAACCTGATCGCCCTCCAGAACAAGTTTCTGGGTCATGGACAGACCGTCTACGACGAGCTCTCGAAGCTTCACGAGCGGCAGGGCTACATCGGCGACCGGGACATCGACCGTCTGGCCCGCCAGCACCACCTCCCTCCGCAGCAGATCCGGGCCACGGCCAAGTTCTACGAGGAACTCACCCACGACCGGCCGGCCGAACGCGTCGTCAAGGTCTGCAACGGCGAGGCTTGCCGTGTCGCCGGGTTCGTCTCCTGCGAGGAAAAGCTGCTTGAAACCTGCGGCCTCGACGCTCCCGGGGGCGTCGGCGCCAACGGGGTGCGGGTGGAGCACGTCACTTGTCTCGGCTATTGCGGCCTGGGACCCAACGTCATGCTGGACAACGAGCCGGTCAGCATGGCCGGTGAAGGAGCACTCGAATCGGTGCTGGAGTACGCCCGGTCCGGCGCTCCGCATGGACTGAACGAACCCAACAACCCGATCCACATGCCCCGGGACGGCGAGCCCTGCATCCTGCTCCGGCGGTTCGACCGGGACGTCGCCTCTCTCCAAGGCGCCCGCGATGCCGGTGCCTACAGTTCCCTGGAGAAGGCTCTCGCGTCCATGAGTCCCCGACAGGTGATCGACGAGATCAAGGCCAGCGGCCTCCGGGGACGGGGAGGAGCCGGTTTTCCGTCGGGCATCAAGCTGGAAACGGTGTCACGGTCCGCCTCGGCCGACGGCCGCAAGTTCGTGGTGGTCAATTGCGACGAGGGGGACGCCGGCTCCTACATCGACAAGGAACTGATGGAGCGCGATCCCCACACCCAGTTGGAAGGCGCGCTGCTGGCCGCGTACTCCTGCGGCGCCCAGGAGGTGATCCTCTACATCCGTTTCGAGTATCCGCGCCTGCTCCGCGTGATGCGCCGGGCGATCGCCGATGCCGAAGAAGCGGGCTTGGTGGGGTCGAACATTCTGGGAAGCGATTTCTCCTGCCAGGTCAGGATCGTCAAGGGTCAGGGGGCCTACATCTGCGGCGAGGAGACCTCGCTGCTCCGGTCCATCGAAGGGGTCCCGGCCATCGTCAGCTTCAAGCCGCCCTTTCCGGCCGAGAAGGGGCTCTACGGTTGTCCCACGGCGGTGAACAACGTGGAGACGCTGCACAACCTGCCCTGGATCATCGAACATGGCGGAGCCGCCTATGCATCCTACGGCCACGGCAAATCCCGGGGCACCAAGCTGGTCAGCCTCAACACCCGGGTCCGTCGGCCTGGGCTCTACGAGATCGAGTTGGGCGTCACCTTGCGGGACCTGATCTTCCGGCGGGCCGGCGGGATGGCGTCCGGGGAGGTCTTCAAAGCGGTCCAGGTGGGAGGGCCCCTGGGCGGCATCCTGCCCGAGAGCAAGCTGGACACGCCCTTGGCCTTCGAAACCATGGCCGAAGCCGGCGGCATTCTGGGTCACGCCGGCGTGGTCGTCTACTCCCAACGGGACGACCTGGTGGAGATCGGCCGGGCCCTGATGGCCTTCTGCGCCGTCGAAAGCTGCGGGAAGTGCTTCCCCTGCCGCATCGGCGCCGTGCGGGGCACCGAAATGTTCGACCAATTTTTGGACCCCAACGGCTCCGGAGTGACCGACGACAAACTGCAGTTGCTCTCAGAATTGTGCGAGACCATGAAATACGGCAGCCTCTGCGCCTTGGGCGGAATGATCCCCATTCCCATCGAGAACTTGATGGAATTTTTTCCCGGCGAGATCGACCGGTACCGGAGAGGAAAGGGTAAATCGTAATGCTTCCCCACCGGCCGCGAGCCGGCGCAATCCTGGCAGAAAAGGGAGAATTTGGGAGCGCGGACTTTTTGTCCGCCCGTTCCGAGTCCGGGTGAAGAGGGGGACAAGAATGTCCCCCCTCCAAGAGTTCTTTCCCGGTGAGATCGACCGGTACCGGAGAGGCGTGTAGGCGGTATCCCCTAAAACGTAGTAGACTGGCGGGTACGGCATAGGAGTTCGCTGATGAGTCAACAGAATGGGCACGTTTCCGCGACCATCGACGGCCGATCCGTCACCGTTTCTCGCGGAGCGACCATTCTGGAGGCCATGAAGCCCATCGGGCGCACCGTCCCGACGCTCTGCTACTCCGACCGCATGGAGCCGTTCGGCGCCTGCCGGACCTGCCTGGTGGAACAGGTTGGAGGCAAGCCGGTGGCTTCGTGTCATACCCAGGTTCGGGACGGCGGCGTCTACACCACGCGATCTCCACTGCTCACCCGTCTGCGCCGCAACATCACCGAGCTGATCGTCTCGGACCATCCCCTGGAATGCCTGGACTGCACGGCCAACGGCCGTTGCGAGCTCCAGTCCCTGGCCCAGGACGTGGGACTGCGCACCCCCCGCTACGAGAACCCGCGCACGCACACGCCACCCATGGACAACACCCATCCCTTCATCAAGCTGGAGATGGACAAGTGCATCGGCTGCGCCCGGTGCGTGCGGGCCTGCGACGAGATCCAGGGTTCCTTCATCCTGGGAATGTCGGGGCGCGGCTACGACGTCCAGGTCATCGCGGGGAACGACACCGGCTTCGAGGAGGCCGACTGCGTCAGTTGCGGGCAGTGCGTGTTCGAATGCCCCGTCGCCGCCCTGGAGGAGACCCAGACCCGGGCCCATGGCCTGCCGGACGAGTCCGTCACCACCACCTGCAGCTACTGCGGAGTCGGCTGTTCGCTGAACGTGAACATGAAGGACGGCGAGATCGTCAACATCGAGCCGAATCCCGAGGGGAGCGCGAATCTGGGCCACACCTGCGTCAAGGGCCGGTTCGCCCACCAGTTCGGCAAGAGCAAGGACCGGCTGCGGGTTCCGCTGATCAAGGACGGCGAAGGCAACTTCCGCGAGGCCTCCTGGGACGAGGCCTTCGACCTGATCGCCCGCAACTTGCTGGAGGTCCGGGAACGGTACGGTCCGGAAGGGTTCGCCTTCATCAGCTCCTCCCGCTGCACCAACGAAGAGAATTTCCTGACCCAGAAGTTCACCCGCACCATCATGCGGACCAACTCCGTGGACAACTGCTCCCGAGTCTGCCACTCCCCCTCCGCCTTCGCCCTGGGCGCCGCGTTGGGGACGGGGGCCGGGACCAACAGCTTCCAGGACGTGGAGAAGTCGAAGCTGCTCATGATCGTGGGCGCCAACCCCACCGAGGCCCACCCGGTCTTCGGGGCCCGGATGAAGCAGGCCGTCCTCAAGGGCTGCCAGCTCATCGTCCTGGACCCCCGGAACACGGAGCTCGCGCGATGGTCCGACCTGCACCTGCCGCTGAAGCCCGGCTCCAACGTGGCCGTGATCAACGCCATGCAGCACGTCCTGCTCACGGAGAGGCTCATCGACCAGGACTTCATCGACCGGTACAGCGAAGGATTCGACGAACTCCGGGCCGAGTTGGCGTCCTGCACGCCCGAATGGGCCGGCGAGATCAGCGGGGTGGATCCCGGCCTGATTCGCAAGGCGGCCCGGATGTATGCGGCCAGCGGCGCCAGCCAGATCCTGTGGGGTCTGGGAGTGACCGAAGCCGGACACGGGTCCAACGCCGTCTTCGGCATGATCAACATGGCGGTCATGACCGGAAACATCGGGCGGCCGGGAACCGGAACCTGTCCCATCCGGGGACAGAACAACGTGCAGGGAGCGTCCGACATGGGCGCGCTCCCCAACGTCTTCAGCGACTACCGCCAGACCACCGATCCTCAGGCGCGGGCCGAGCACGAGGCGGTCTGGGGTTGTTCCATGCCGGACAACACGGGCCTGCGCATCCCCGACATGTTCGACGCGGCGCACGAAGGCACTCTCAAGGCCATGTACGTGCTGGCCGAAGACATCGCCCAGTCGGACCCGGACACCGCGCATGTGGTGGGAGCCCTGGAGAAGCTGGACTTCCTGGTGGTCCAGGACATCTTCATGTGCGAGACGGCCAAGTACGCCGACGTGGTGCTGCCCGGCTCCACCTTCCTGGAGAAGGACGGCACCTTCACCAACTCCGACCGGCGGATCCAGCGCGTGCGCAAGGTGGCTCCGCCTCCCGGCGAGCTATTGGCAGACGGAGACGTGGTCAACACGGTGGCCCGCCGCATGGGCTTCGACCTGGGCTTCGACGACGGCCCGGGGACTCCCATCGACCCCAGCCGGATCATGGACGAGATCGCCCGGCTCACTCCCAAGTGGGGCGGCGTCCGCTACGACCGGCTGGAGAAGGAGGGTTTCCTCCAGTGGCCCTGCTGGGACGAGAACCACCCGGGCACGGAGATCGTCCATGAAGGAGGCGACTTCCTGCGCGGCAAGGCGCAGTTGACGGTCACCCCCTGGCAGGAACCGGGAGAGCTGCCTGACGACGAGTTCCCCTTCTATCTCACCACCGGCCGCATGCTCTTCCACTACAACGTGGGCACCCAGACCCGCCGCACCGCCGTGAGCAAGCTGGACAAGGCCCGGGAGGAGAAGGTACGGATCCATCCGCGGGACGCCCGCTCCCTCGGCATCAAAGAGGGGGAAATGGTGGACGTCATCTCCCGCCGGGGACGGGTAAGGGTCAAGGCCCAGATCACCAAGGCCAGCAACGTGGGAACCGTCTTCATGACCTTCCACTACCCCGAGACCCGCACCAACATCCTGGTGGGCGACGCCAAGGACGAGTTCACCGGTTGCCCCGAATACAAGGTGAGCGCGGTTCGGCTGGAGAAGGTGGTCACCGGGATCGAAGAGAGCTTCGCCCTGCCCGACGTGACCATCGAAGGCGAGCCGGTGCCGGTGGACCACCGGGAGCCGGCCCTGGCCAAGCCCTGACAGCCCGACCGGGAATCGTAGGGGCGCCCCTTGTGGGCGCCCTCTTTGTTGCGCTACGAATCGACCCCGAAATACTTCATCTGCCGGCAGATCTGGTCCCAGGTTTCGTCGTCCACCTCGATGCCTTCCGCCTCCCGCCTCCGGGCGCTCCGGAATTCCGGCTCGCCGGGAAGCAGGATCTCCTGGAAGCCGGGAGCCAGGCGGCTGGTTCGGATGTGGGCGATCATGGCGTCCAGTTCGTCGTAGTAGGTCTCCAGGTCGGTGAAGTGCTCGATGTGGTAGACGGTCAGGAGCACTCCGTTGCTGACGAACTTGGGGGCGCCGGCCGCGCAGCCCTCCCCGCCCACGGCCCCTCCCATGACCTCCACCATCATGGAAAGGCCGTAGCCCTTGTGAGCCACCACTCCGCCCAGAGGCAGGAGCGCCCCGGGTGGATCGGATTTCACCTGCCGCGGGTCGGTGGTGGGCCGGCCCTCGGTGTCCACGGCCCAACCCTCGGGGATGGACTCGCCGCGGTTGATGGCCACGCGGACCTTTCCTTCGGCCACCACCGAGGTGGTCATGTCCAGCAGAAGCGGTTCGTGGCCGCGGCGGGGGGCGGCGAAGGCCATTGGATTGGTGGACAGCCGCCCTTCCCGGCCCCCGAAGGGAATCACCTGAGCCCCCAGGTGGCCGGCATTGGCGAAGAGCTGAGCCATGAAGCCGGCGCGGGCGGCCATCAGAGGATAGGCGCCTACCCGGCCGATATGGCTGGTGTTGCGCAGCGTGACCGTCGCCAGCCCATGATCTCGGGCCTTGTCCATGGCGATGCGAGTCGCGAAGGCGGCGCCCACCTGCCCCAGGGCGCCACCCCCGTCCACCACGGCCGAGCAGGGACGCTCCTGGACGATCGTGGGACGGGCGCCGGGGTTGAAGCGGCCGTCGCGAATCCCCTGGGCATACTCGTAGAACCGGATGGCCCCATGGGAATCGTGGCCGAAGAGGCTCGACTCCACCAGGTGGTCCACCACGGCCCGGGCATCCTCGGGACGGCAACCCGCGGCCTGGAAGAGCCGATAACCGTGTTCCCTCAGAGCCTGGGGGGAAAATCTGGGCAAGGGGGCATTCCTTTCCTGAGTCGAGTGCTACCCGACCGGCGGCACGGGCAAGCCGAAGCGTTCCAGGTCAGAGCCGATGAGAGACCAGGTCTTGTCGTCGAGTTCGATTCCATCCGCTTCTCTCCGGCGGGCCGAACGGAGTTCGGGCTCGCCCGGAAGCAGGATCTCTTTGAATCCGGGCGCGGGAGGACTGGACCGGACGTACCGGATCAGCGCCTCCACCTCCTGATAGTAGTCCTCCGGGTCGATGAAGTGATCGATCCGATGGACCGCCAGGAGCATGCCGTTGCTGACCATCTCCGACTCCCCGACGCAACACCCCTGGCCGCTCAGGGTCCCGGCCAGAAGCTCCACCATGAGGCTCATGCCGTAGCCCTTGTGGGAGGCGATTCCTCCCAAGGGGAGGATGGCGCCTTTCGGCGTGGCGCGGAAACTGTCGGGATCGGTGGTCGGACGTCCATCGTGATCGATGAGCCATCCTTCGGGCACTCGCTTTCCGGCGTAGGAGGCGACCCGTACCTTGCCCTCGGCGGCCACCGAAGTGGTCATGTCCAGGAAGATGGGCTCGGCGTCGCGCCGTGGCGCCGCGAAGGCCAGGGGATCGGTGGTGAGCCGCGCGTCGATGCCGCCGAAGGGGGCGATCTGGTTCCCGAACCGGCCGCCGTTGACGAAGGCTTGGCCGATCATTCCGGCCCGTCCCACCATCAGCGGGTAGGCCCCGACCCGTCCGACGTGACTCGTGTTTCGCAGCGCGACCGCGGCCACTCCGTGGCGGGAAGCCTTGTCCATGGCCAGGCGCGTGGCGAAGGCGGCGCCCACCTGGCCCAGCGCGCCGGCGGCGTCCACCACCGCGCAGGAGGGATGGTCCCGGACCACCCTGGGTTGGGCCTTGGCCTGGAAACGCCCCGTCCGGATGGCGTCCATGTATTCGGGGTAGCGGATGACCCCGTGGGAATCGTGGCCGAAGAGGTTCGACTCCACCAGATGATGGGTGACGACCCGGGCGTCCTCCGGGTCGCATCCGGCGGCCTCGAACAACTGGTGGCCGATCCGGCGCAAGGTTTCGGCTTGGACGATGGGCACGGCGGCACTTTCTCCAGCGGCGGATTGTAATGGATGGTGGTTCTGCTGTCAGCCGCAGACCCGAAGGGTGATTGCCAGACCCGGCTTGCCATTGGCAAAATGGAGTCCGTCAACGTCGGCAACCACTCGGTGACGGGGCGAAACGATGGACACTTCGTTCACCAACAGTCGAGAAAGCCTGGAGCGGGCGAATCGCGTCCCGGAGAGCCATTGGACCCGTTTGACCCGGGCCCGGCAGTTTCGTTCCCTCGAGTTCGAGGGTTTCGTCGTCGTTCCCGATCTGCTGAGCGAGGAACTCATGGAGAAGATCCGCGAGGAGACCTCCACGCTTCCCACCACATCGGTCGACTACAGCGAGCATCAACGATACATTTCCGACGTGCAGTGGACCGACTCGCCCCACGCCACCTCGGCGATTGCCCTGCCGGCGACGGTTGAGTTCCTGGAAGAACTCTTGGGTGACGAGTTGATCTGCACTTCCTGTTCGTACGTCGAGTCCGGGCCGGGCCACCCGGGAATCGCCATTCACACCGATGCCCAGCCCTACGGGTCCAAGATTTTCGGAGTCCAGTCCAGTTCGCCCTGCCTGGTCCGGGTCCTCTACTACCTGGACGACCTGACTCCGGAGTGTTCCCCCTTCAAGGTGATTCCGCGCTCCCACCTGTCCCTGCACAGCGACGCCAACCCGTACAACAAATATCTCTCTCACGAGGATGAGTTGATGGTGACCTGCCGCGCCGGTTCGGCGGTGATCATCAACCAGAAGGTGTTTCACGGCAATTTTCCCAACTACAGCGACCGGGTCCGCCGCATGCTGGCCATCGCCTACCGGCCCACCTGGGCGGGTCCCATCGGCGACGTTCCGGAGCGCGACCCGGAAAAGGTGGCCGGCCTCCCTGCAGCCGTCCGCAAATATTTCAGGAGCCTCAACACCAGGAAAATCGCGTTCGATTTTCCGAACCGCCCGGACGACATGGCGAGGCCGGCCCCGGGCATTTCGCTGGGCCGCTGGAGCTGATCCAAGTTAGCTATGGACACCTCTTTCACCAACAGTCGAGAAAGCCTGGAGTGGGCGAACCGTGTCCCGGAGAGCCATTGGACCGGTCTGACCCGGGCCCGGCAGTTCCGTTCCATCGAGTTGGAGGGTTTCGTCGTCATTCCGAACCTGCTGAGCGAGGATCTGGTGGAGGAGATCCGCCAGGAGACTTCCAGGCTCCCCACCACGCCGGTCGACTACAGCGAGCATCAACGGTACTTTTCCGATGTGCAGTGGACCGGCTCGCCCCACGCCACCTCGGTCATTGCCCTGCCGGCCATGGTGGAGCTCCTGGAGGAGCTCCTGGGCGACGAACTGATCTGCACCTCGTGCACGTACGCCGAATCCAGGCCGGGCCACCCGGGAATCTCCATTCACACCGATGCCCAGCCCTACGGGAACAAGACGTCCGGAGTCCTGACCAGCTCGCCCTGCCTGGTCCGCGTCCTCTACTACCTGGACGACCTGACCCCGGAGTGCTCCCCTTTCAAGGTGATTCCGCGCTCCCACGTGTCGCTGCACAGCGACGCCAACCCGTACAATCGCTACCTTTCCCTCGACGGTGAGTTGATGGTGACCTGCCGCGCCGGCTCGGCGGTGATCATCAACCAGAAGGTGTTTCACGGAAATTTTCCCAACTACAGCGACCGGGTCCGCCGCATGCTGGCCATCGCCTACCGGCCCACCTGGGCGGGTCCCATCGACCAGGTTCCGGAGCGCGACCCGGAGAAGGTGGCCGGTCTTCCTCCGGCCGTCCGCAAATATTTCAGGAGTCTCAACACGCGGAACATCGATTTCGATTTTCCGAACCGGCCGGACAACATGGCGAGGGATGCCGCGGGCATTTCGCCCGGGCGCTGGGGCCAGGCGCCGCGTTTTCTCGCCTGGATTGAAGGCGGCGTTGCCCCGAACAAATTAGACTCGGACCAGGAAGAGCGAATGGAGGATAGTTAAGGACATGGACACTTCTTTCACCAACAGTCGAGAAAGTCTGGAGCGGGCGAACCGGATCCCGGAAAGCCATTGGACCGGGTTGACCCGGGCCCAACAGTTCCGGTCCATCGAGTTGGAGGGTTTCGTCGTCATTCCGGATCTGCTGAGCGAGGAACTCATGGAGGAGATCCGGGAGGAAACCTCCAGGGTGCCCACCACGGCAGTCGATTACAGCCCCCATCAGCGGGGCTGTCCCGATCTCCAGTGGACCGACTCGCCCCGGGCCACCTCGGTGATCGGCCTGCCGGCCACGGTGGAGTTCGTCAAGGAGCTCTTCGGAGACGAACTGATCTGCACCTCCTGCCAATATGCCGAGTCCAGGCCCGGACACCCGGGAATCGCCATTCACACCGATTCCCAGCCCTACGGCTCCAAGATATTCGGAGTCCAGGCCAGCTCGCCCTGTCTGGTCCGAGTCCTCTACTACCTGGACGACCTGACTCCGGAGTGCTCCCCCTTCAAGGTGATTCCACGCTCTCACCTGTCGCTGCACCGCGACGCCAACCCCTACAACCGCTACCTGTCCCACAGGGACGAGGTGATGGTGACCTGCCGCGCCGGTTCGGCGGTGATGATCAACCAGAAAGTGTTTCACGCCAACTTTCCCAACTACAGCGACCGGGTCCGCCGCATGCTGGCCATCGCCTACCGGCCCACCTGGGCGGGTCCCATCGACGACGTTCCGGAGCGCGACCCGGAGAAGGTGGCCGGTCTCCCTCCGGCCGTCCGGAAATATTTCAGGAGCCTCAACACGCGGAACATCGATTTCGATCTGCCGAACCGGCCGGACAACATGGCGAAGCAGGCCACGGGCATCTCGCCCGGACGTTGGGGTTGATTCGGGATCACCGGGGGCGGGCCGCCGGGCACAGGCCCGGTCTCGGGGCTCGCGGGATTTTTACTTCGAACCGCTAAACAAGAAGGACTCAGACCATGGATAACGAAGGGAAGATCGCAATCGTCACCGGCGCCGGATCGGGAATCGGCCGGCACACCACCTGGGCGCTGCTGCGTACCGGATTCAGCGTCGCTCTGGCGGGCAGACGCCTGGAAGCGCTGGAAGAGACGGCTCGCCTGGCGGGACCCGACGGCTCCCGAACCCTGTCGGTCTCCACCGACGTCGGCGACCCGGAAGCGGTCTCGAACCTCTTCTCCCGAACCCGGGAAACCTTCGGCCGGCTCGATCTCCTGTTCAACAACGCCGGGATCCCGGCTCCCGCGGTTCTGCTGGAGGACCTGACCTACGAACAGTGGCAGGCGGTGGTCGACGTCAACCTGACCGGCTCCTTCCTCTGCACCCGGGAAGCGTTCCGCATCATGAAGAGCCAGGACCCCATGGGCGGGCGGATCATCAACAACGGCTCGGTCTCGGCCCAGGTGCCCCGGGTCAACTCGGCGCCCTACACCTCCACCAAGCACGCCATCACCGGCCTGACCCGGTCCACTTCACTGGACGGCCGCAAGTACAACATCGCCTGCGGCCAGATCGACATCGGGAACGCCCTGACGAAAATGACGGGGAGAATGCAAAAAGGGGTCCCGCAGGCCAATGGGACCGTCATGGTCGAACCCAACATGGACGTGGATGACATCGCCGACGCGGTGCTCTACATGGCCAGCCTGCCGCTGGGGGCCAACGTCCAGTTCATGACGGTGATGGCGACCAAGATGCCCCTTGTCGGCCGCGGTTGACGAGTCGCCGGCAATCTCCGTCAGTTGGCTGAATCGACGCCTTGACGGGTTTCGGCAAGCACCAGATCGACCACGGAGCGCAAGGCTTCCATCTTGGCGGCTCCGTCCAGACGGGCCAGGCGGTAGTGGTCGAGTTGCCGGTCGGCGCTGCTCCCTTCCTGAATGATGGTCGCAACCCGGCGCAGCTCTTCCCGGCAGCCGAGCGCGCGGGCATCGCCCTCCAGGTCATCCAGCAGTCCCAGCGCATAGTCGTTGATGTCCGTGCGCCCTCCGCGGCGTGTGTCTCCGAGGAACGCGAAGGCCCCATACCGCTGCGCCAGCCAGCGATTCTCGGCGATGATCTCGGTGCGCGGCTCCGGGGGCAGCGCGCCGGCTCGAACCTGCCGTAGCAGCCATCGGATCAGGGATGCGTAGAGCGCCGCGATGCAGACCGCATCGTCAATCAGCGGACAGACGTCGCAGATGCGCATCTCCACCGTGGGATGGAGGTCGGCGGGCCGGATATCCCACCACAGCTCGTTGGCGCCCTCGATGAACTGCAGACGCTTGTAGTCCTCCACGAGCCGGTCGTATTCCTCGCGGGAATTCAGGGGGCCGGGCAGGCTGGTGCGTGGCATCACGCCGAACAGACTGAGCCGATACGACTTGAAACCGGTGAGGTGTCCCGCGTTGAACGGGGACGAGGTGGACAGCGCATGGAGCAGCGGCAGGTACTGGCGAATTGCGGTCATGACGCGGATCCGCTCCTCCGGATCGCCGAAGCCGGCGTGGATGTGCATGCCGCTGACGAGCAACCGCCGCACGGCCTCCTGGAACGTGACCTCGAATCTCTCGTACCGTTTCTTGGGCGTGGGCATCTGCGCGGTCCACGACGCGAACGGGTGAGTGGACGCGGCCAGCACCGCCGCACCATACTGCGACGCCGCGTCGATCACCAGGCGCCGGGTCTGGACCAACGCCTCACGGACTTCAGCAACCGAAGCGCAGACCCGGGTGTTGGTCTCGATCTGGGAGCGGAGGAACTCGGTCACCACCTTGTGGGGTCCCCGGTTCCGCTCGCAGGCGTCGTAGATGGCCGGGTCGGGATCGGCAACCAGGTCTCGAGTCTCGGGATCGACGAGAAAGAATTCCTCCTCGATTCCCAGAGTGATTTCCAGGTCCTTGCTCATGGCATCCGATTTGGAACGCCGGCGATCGACGACGAGCCTCGGAACGTCGGAGTCGTCGAGTAGATTTCTCTTGGATCCAGCAAGAGAAAAGCATGGTAACACAGCCTGCCCATCGCCGATCCTCGCTACGAGCAGGACTTCACCATGGCCCGGTGTGGTTTCCGAAGGCCCTGAATATTGGTCTCCTGGTGGCCGTCCTGGTCCTCAGCGCATGCGGCGGCCGCAAGAAAATCAAGCTCCCGCCGCCCGTGGAAGCCAAGAGAGGGTGGACCGAAGTAGGTGTCGCGAGTTGGTACGGCCATCCCTATCACGGGCGCAAGACCAGCAACGGCGAGACCTACGACATGGACAAGATGACGGCCGCCCACACGCGGTTGCCGTTCGGCACCTGGGTCAACGTGAAGAACCTCGACAACGGGAGGTCCACAAAGGTCAGAATCAATGATCGGGGACCCTTTACCGACCCGTACATCATCGATCTTTCCAGGATGGCCGCGTCGGAAATCCGAATGATCGGCGTGGGCACCGCCCGGGTCCGGCTCACGGTGATCGACGGTCCCGATGGGAAACGCAGAAACTCCAGGCGGAGCCCACCCGCGGCAAGATCCGGAACGACACGGGCGAAAGGTGCGTTCGAGATTCAGATCGGTGTCTTCAAGATTCGAGCGAACGCACAGACGCTGGCCTGGGAGGCCAACCGGAAAGGGCACGGGGCCGAGGTGAGACCGTTTTCGCGAGGGAGATCGAAACTCTACCGGGTCGTGGTTTCGGGCGGGACGAGAGAGGCGGCGGACAAACGCCTGCGAAAACTCGAGAAGCAGGGTTTCAAGGGGTTCGTCAGGGTGCGGCGAGGTGATTAGCGCCCACGTCTCACCGTGGCTTCGCCTCTTCGGGCAATGAAAAGGCCACGTACGTATCTCCGGGCGGGGTGCCCATTTTCCCTCCACCGGCGGCGATGACGACGTACTGCCGGCCACGCACCGCGTAGGTGGCGGGAGTGGCGTAGCCCGCAGCCGGCAGCCGGGTCTCCCAGACAATCTTTCCACTATCGGTGTCGAATGCCCGGAATCGCTCGTCGGCCGTCGCGCCGATGAAGAGCAGGCCGCCGGCGGTGACCACGGGACCGCCGAAATTCTCGGTGCCGGTGGGTGGAATCCCCCGCTCGATCAGTTCATCGTACAGGCCAAGCGTCACCTGCCAAGAGATGGTCGCCGCATTGAGATCGATGGCCGTCAACTGGCCCCAGGGAGGTTTGATGGCCGGGTATCCGTCGGGGTCCTTGAACTGATTGTATCCGGAGAACGTGTACGGGATCTCGCCTCCCGTGACGGCCCAGGGCGGGATGTTGTCGGCGTCGGCGCCGGCGAGAAAATCGACCACCGCATCCAGCTCCGAGTCCGTGAGTTGAGGCATCGCCTCCATCCGGCCTGTTCCCAGCCGTATCAGGTCCCGGGTCTCCTTTCGCGGATAGACCTGCTCCAAGGGGAGCGGCGGACTATAGCGGCGGGGACTCCCTTGCCGCCGGTCCCCATGGCAGTTCGCGCAGTGGACCTGGTAGACGCGGGAACCGGCGGACGGCTCCGGTAGCCGGCGGTCCCTGGTCGAGATCATGGTCAGGATCCACGGGATCTCGCTGGAGTTGACGTACAACCGGCCGCTCGAGGCGTCGAAGGCCGCGCCGCCCCATTCGGCGCCGCCGTTGAACCCGGGAAAGACCAGCGTCCCCTGCGTGCTGGGGGGCTCGAAGATGTGTCCCGTCCGGACCTGGCGAAAGCGTTCCAGCACGGCCTCGCGGGCGCGGGGAGAGAGGTCCGTGACGTCCGCCTCGGTGAAGGACAGGCGGGAGAAGGGGGGCGGCTTGAGGGGAAACGGCTGCGTGGGCCAGGCCTCCTCCCCTTCCAGGTCCGAGGCGGGAACCGGCCTCTCTTCCACCGGAAACAGCGGTTCGCCGGTGTCCCGGTCCAATACGAAGACGACTCCCAACTTGGTGACCTGGGCGACGGCATCGATCCTCCGGCCCTCCCGGTCCAGCGTGACCAGGTTGGGAGGCGCGGGCAGGTCCCGGTCCCACAGATCGTGGTACAGGGTCTGGTAATGCCAGCGGAGCCTGCCCGTAACGGCGTCGATGGCCAGGACGCAATCGCCATAGAGATTTTTCCCTATCCGGTCGCCGCCCCAGAAGTCGAAGGAGGGCGATCCGGTGGAGGCGAAGACGATTCCGCGCTTTTCGTCGACCGTCATCCCCGCCCAGGAGTTGGCGCCGCCGGCGTAGGTCCAGGCGTCCGCCGGCCAGGTTTCGTATCCTTCCTGGCCTGGCCGCGGAATCGTGTGGAAGGTCCACCGGATCCGGCCCGTCCGGACGTCGAAGGCACGGATGTGACCGGGCGCGGCGGCGCCGGGACCCTCCCCCACCCGGCTGCCGACGACGAGGAGGTCCCGGTACAGGGCCGGCGGCGAGGTGGAGACGACCCAGAACTTCTCCGGGTCTTCGAGGCCCAAACCGAACCTCAGATCGACTCGGCCATGCTCCCCAAAGGAGGGGACCGGGAGCCCGGTCGCGGCGTCCAGAGCGAAGAGGAGATTCCCGGCCGTATAGAAGATCCTCCGCTCGGACCCGCCCTCCCAGTGGACGAGGCCCCGATTCACGCCCAGCGTGCTGAGTCCCGCCTCCTCGACCGGATCGTAGACCCAGATCTCCTCACCGGTGGCCGCATCCAGGCAGAAGGCCTTCAATTGCGGCGAGGTGGCGTAAAGGCGCCCCCGGACGACGAGGGGATTGCACTGGATCTGGCTATACTCGGACTTGTCCCCGGTGGCGTAGGTCCAGGCGACCTTGAGCCGGTGCACGTTTTGCCGGTTGATCTGGTCCAGGGTGGAGTAGTGGGAGGCCGCCGGATCCCCGAGGTAGACCGGCCAGTCCGACGGATCCGCCTCAGTCGACGGCACACACCCGGTCTGAGTCAGCAGACAGACAACGATCATATACGGGAGAGCACGAAGTGATTTCATTTCGAACCGACGTCGGGAGCCTGTCCCTCGCGCACAGCTTACTACCAACCGGGGAGACGAAGCTCAATCGTCTGGCCCGGGAGTCTGCGCGGTAGAAATGATCGTAGCGAGAAAGTGGAGAATCGAGGCCAGATTTTCACGATTTTGAGGTGCATAGTTGTTCTATTCGCCGAGAAATCGCACGAATATGGGCCGATTCTACGCTTTCGCAGTAGATTGATTTCTGCCGCGCAGGCTCCCCGGGAGCGCACGAGCAAGAAACGCTGTCGCCGTGGCTCGCCCAACGACAAATAACCACCCATGGCAGACCCTGACTTGTGAGAGAATTCACACCTGACCTCATGAGAATGCTTCATTTCGGGCGCCGCATCATCGGGATGGCTCTGCTGCCGATCCCGCTCTTGGGTTGCTCTCCGGCGGCTTCGTCTCCGGGCATGGAGCTACCGGCGGAGAGAGAGACGGTCTCCACCGCTGTCGAGATCGAAGATCTCCGGCACAAAGCGCGCTGGCGCAAGCGCCGCCTCATCTTCAACAACGACGGAGACGATGCCCTCTTCTTTCCCTCCGGCCTACCGGTCACGCCACGGAACCTTCTGGACCTCCGGACGACCCGCGTCATCGGAACCCAGGTCGACTCCATCTTCTACTGCACCACCCAGAGCATCGGCGCCTACACCCATCGCAGTAACGTCGCCGAGTTCCTGGTGAAGGACCTGCCCAGAGAGGGATTTCGGAATTCGGTCGGCGAATTCGCCAAGCAGGGCACGGACCCGTTGGAGATCGTGACGGACCACTGCAGGAGAGAGGGGATCGAGATCTTCGCAACCCTGCGCATGAACGACGTCCATGACAGCACCGACCAGTTTTCGGTTCTGGGCTCCAAGTTCAAGCGGAAAAACCTGCGTACTCTTTTCGGGACCTCACGAAAGCCGCCTCCCTACGGATACTGGTCGGGGGCCGATTTCAGTTGGAAGGTGATTCGCGACATGACGTTCCGGGTGTTGGAGGAGATGGCCTCCAACTACGATGTGGACGGGCTGGAACTCGATTTTTGGCGCCACCCTCCCTATTTCAAGTCGTACGCCTGGGGAGAGCCGGTCACTCCCGTAGAAACGGAATCCATCACCCGGCTGATGCGCCGCGTTCGCGGGATGGCCGATGTCCGGGGCCGGGAGCGGGGACGCCCCCTGCTGATCGCGGTCCGGGTCATGGACTCGCCCGAGTTGAGTCAGGACATGGGGTTGGACCTGGTGACCTGGCTCAAGGAAGACCTGGTGGATCTGGTGATCGTCGGCGAGGTGGGTCTGGCGCCCTGGGAGGAGACGATCCGGCTGGCCCATCGCTACGGCGTCCCGGTCTATCCCTGCATCCGCAGGTCCATGATCGGAGAAGAACGCGGATCGATCGAGTCGTTCCGGGCTCAGGCGCTGACCGCCTGGAAGCAGGGGGCCGACGGGATCTATCTCTTCAATCTCTTTCCCGACGAGAACCACGACCGGAAGTATCGCGAACTGGGGGATCCGAACGGGCTGGAGCGGATGGACAAGCTCTACAGCCTGGACCCGGTGGGCCGGGAATCCTTCAAGCGATACATCCACGAGTTCGACAAATACAAGGCGCAGAAGCCCGTTTCTCCCCTCTCTCCGGTGGAGTTGAAACCGGACTCGACCTACACCGTCCCCCTGTACCTGGCCGACCGGTCCCTGAGCCACGCGGTCATCAGCGGGCGCCCCCTGGTGCGGGCGCGCCTGCAGTTGGAAAACCTGGACCCGGAGATGGCGGTCCGGCTTTCGGTCAACGGTCACCCCTTGGAAGCCGAGGAGAGGGTCCCCGACGAACTCCGCTATTCGATCTCGCCCACGCAACTCCGGACGGGATACAATCACTTCCGCATTTTTGTCCCGGCCGGGCCGGCGCCGCGCTTGAAGGACATCCTGGTGAGTGTTCTCTACTGATCCGGCGTCGAATCGCGGCATCGGTGGACAACGTCAACCCTGGACCGAGAGGAGGTCGACATGGTTTCGGTCGTATCACTCTGGCTGCCGGTGCTGCTTTCCGCAGTGCTGGTCTTCATCGTCAGTTCCATCATTCACATGGTGCTCCGGTATCACAGGGGGGACGTGGGACCGGTTCCCGACGAAGCCGAGGTGATGGACGCCCTCCGGCCCTTCAAGATCCCGCCGGGCGACTACTGCATTCCGCACGCCGCGGATCCGAAGGAAATGAATTCGCCGGAGTTCGTCGAAAAGACCAAAAAAGGCCCAGTGGCGCTCGTAACGATACTCCCTAACGGTCCCATGAAAATGGGGCCGAGCCTCGCCATGTGGTTCGGCTATTGCGTGCTCGTCGGTGTCTTCGCCGGTTATGCCGCGGGATTGCACATCGGACCCGGAGCCGACTACATGGCCGTCTTCAAGATGGTCAGCGTGGTCGCTTTCGCCGGCTACTCGCTGGCGATCCTGCAGAGCGCCATCTGGTGGCACCGGGGGTGGGGGGCCACCCTGCGCACCCTGTTCGACGGTTTCATCTACTCCCTCCTGACGGCCGGAACCTTCGGCTGGCTCTGGCCCTGACTGCGGGTAGCAAGGGAGGCATTTGGGAATGCCCATCAACGACGGCCACGAACGCCCCATGCAGAACAGCTACTGGATTCAGCCAGGCCGTTTTGCGGCGGGCGAGTACCCTGGTCATTGGGATCCGGTCTGGGCGACCGAAAAGGTTCGCAAGTTGCTCGACGCGGGAATCGACCACTTCATCGACCTGACGGAGGCGGGCGAGCTGCAGCCGTATTCCGGAATCGCCGCGCAGGAGGCCCGCCGACGCGGCCTGGACATCGGGTGGGAGCGGCATCCCATCGTCGACCTGAGCATCCCTTCCTCGCCGGACCACATGATCACGATCCTCAATGCCATCGACGCCGCTCTCAGCGATGGCAAGACGGTTTACGTCCACTGCTGGGGCGGCGTGGGAAGAACCGGCACCACGGTGGGCTGCTGGTTGGTCCGGCACGGGCAAACGGGCGACCAAGCCCTGAGCCGGATCGCCGAATGGTGGCAGGGAATGGAAAAAATCTACTATCACCCCAGATCACCGGAAACCCGGGAACAGAGAGAATACGTCCGATCCTGGAACGAACCCCCGGCCGACTCCGCAACTCCCACTGTAGGCGAAGCCCGATAGCCGGCACCGGCCAGCATGCCACTGCGGCTCAGAGTCCACTTCTCGGCTATCCGTCCGCCGTGTACGCAATCAGCCGGAAACCCTGCTGAGCAAAGCGCCGATCAAAGGCAAATGCCGCGGCTATGCCACGCTGACGCATCATTTCGAAGCTCGAACAGTCCACGAGGCTGAGGTCCCTTCTGTTGACTCCGAACAGGGTCGCGACGGTGTTCGTATGGTGAGCCTCGTCGATCGCCACGACAGTCACCACCGGCAGGAGATCGTTAAATAAGGCGCGGACCGCATCCATTCCGAGCCGCGCTTGGACAAGGGCAGTCGTTTCCACACAGACGTAGCTCGATGTCACCAACGGCGAACCAGCTTGGATCAGTTCACGCCATGCCGCTTTCGCTTGGGCATGCACTTCGTCGTCCGCATCCAATACAGCGTAGAGAGCGGATGTGTCGAAAAAGACCTCATCACTCGTCGGATGCTTCATACGCAGAGACCAGAAAATCATCGTGGCGCCGGGCGACATCGCTATGCCCGGAGCGGAACCGCCCGGCTGCGGAAATTGCACGTTGCCCACGGGTCGTGTGGGCCCCCTTCCCCATCTGAGCCAGGATATTATCCACGCCGTCACGCACCAATGCGGATATCGACAAACCGCGTTCCGCGGCAAGCGCTCGCAACCGGTGAAGCTGCCGTTCCTTCAACTGAACCTGAATCCAAATCATAGCCAGCATGATGGCATACCCTCGATGCAGTGACACGATGCTGTATCAGCTTCCCAAATCAAGTCTGGAAATGGCGGGTTCGGCACCGAGGAAGTCGCCGACCGAAAACGTTTCGACTGCTTGACAATGGTGGAGCCACCGTAGCAACTTATACACATGAAACGTACAAATCTTGTGCTTGATGAGCAAATATTGGAAGAAACCCTGCGTCTCAGCGGGGAGCGCACTTACTCGAAGGCAGTGACACGAGCGATGGAGGACTTCGTTCGAAGGGCCAAGGCAGGTCGTATCTTGGAACTGGCCGGTTCGGGGCTGTGGGAGGGGGATTTGGCGCAGATGCGCGATGATCAACCTCGTCGACGCCAAACTGGACCTGAGTCAGGAACTGGCCGTGTATCTCGTTGACACCTCGGTTTGGATCGAGGTGTTCGCACGCCCCGCCCGCATCCACCTCGAATCGGCCGCCCATCTGGAGGAAATCGTCACCTGCCTCCCGGTCATGCAAGAAGTTCTCCAAGGCTTCCGCGATGAAAGCGCATTCCGGGTCGCACGGAGCGCGATGCACGCATTGCCGATCGTGGAGGCACCATTGGAGACGGCAGTGTTCGACGAAGCAGTCGATCTGTACCGCTTGGCGCGCCGGGTTGGGATCACGGTGCGTTCAAGTGTCGACTGCCTGATCGCAGTCTGCGCAATCAGGAACGACCTGACCCTGCTACACCACGACCGAGACTTCGACCGGATTGCCCGCGTTTCACCGTTGCGTTCACGCCATCTGGGAAGACACTGATACTGAAGCATAAGCGCTGGAGTAGATCTCCCAATGCCCTTGTCTGGAGAGTTCTATCGCCAATGCGGCCTTACCCCGCGGATTGTGTGTCGCAGTGAACAAGACATCAGAATTTCGGATATTCCGCAGTGCAGCAATTGCAAGGCCCCGTCTCACTCGTTGGCCTCCCGGAGCCGGTTCAGGGTGTAGGCGGCCAACCTGGTCACCAAGGGTTCGCCGTCTTGGGAACGAATCCTCCGGCCCGGACGCAGCTCGTAGACACGCCCCGGCACCAAGGGATCCAGGAGACGGAGCGAAACCCGGCGTCCGTCGCGGGAAATGGAAACCTCCTCGATCCGGACCGGCGTCACGTCCGTCTTGGGAGACCCGTACTCCCCGTGGTAGCGATAGTAGTAGTGGAAAACGGAATAGTCGCCGGCGCGCGCGGCGGTGGCCGGATCCAGCGGCTTGGTGAAGACGAGGTCGAATCCCGTTGCGGTCAGGCGCATCTCCTGGATGTCCATGGGGGGCTTTCCCGTCCAGGCCACCCGCTGCAGTCCCTCCCCGATTCCCCAGATCCGTGAGGTCTGCGCCACGTAGAGATCTCCATTCGGAGAGAAGGCCAGCCGAATGTTTCCCTTGCGAAGCCCGCGCCCCTCGATGAACGGGAAGCAGGCGCCCTGCCAGGTCCCCCCGACCTTCTCCAGGTAGACCCGGTGTATCCGGGGATAGGTCCAGTCGGCGATGAACATCTGGCCTGAGTAGGGGCCGAACCGGCCTCGGGTGCGGTCCTCCAAGGGCTGTGCCAGCGAACCGGCCATGTCGTTCTGCGGAATCTGGACCGCCGGCGGCTTGCGCCGCCGCGCCAGCGTCTCCACCTCGATGTCCACGGGGTTGACGCCCTGGAAGTCCGGATGCCAATTCAGAGAAGCGGGGTGTCCATAGAACGATCCGGGCGTCACATGGTGCAACGGAGAGGTCCCGATCCACCCCCCCTGATTGTCGGTGGCGAACAGTTCCCCTTCCCGGTTGAATCCCAGGCCGTTGGGCTGCCGGAATCCGGAGGCGAAGGGCACGAATTCTCCGGCAGGAGTGATCTTGATCACCCAGCCGCGGTAGGAGACGGGTGAATTGTGCCGAACCTGGCCCACGATTCCGGGCCTGGGTTTCTCGGCGACCCGGCTCCGATTTGTCACCGCTCCCCGGCCCGAGGACCTGTGACGGCTCGAACCCGAGGCCAATCCCAAGCCCATGTAGAAGTTCCCGTCCCCGTCCCGGGCCAGACCGTAGGCATACTCATGGTAGTTGCCCGACATGCCCCACCGGTCGCTGAGGGTCTGGTAGTGATCGGCCCGTCCGTCTCCATCGGTGTCGACGACCCGCGTCAACTCGGACCGTTGCGCCACGAAGTATTCCCCCGGCTTTCCGGCGACGATTCCCAGCGGGACCTGGAGTCCGGTGGCGAACCGGCTCCAGCGTCCCGTTTCCGGATCCCGCCGGTAGAGGCCCCCGCGTCGAAAGCAGGCCACCAGCCGCCCGTGCGGATCGAAATCGATCCCGCCCACCTCGGGCGCCGCTCCCGGAGGCGTCCGGACGTTCTCGATCCGGTAGCTCTTCCTGGGAACCTGCGCCAAGACGGAGCATGGAGCGTTCCACGCCGCCGCCAGCCAGATCAGAAGCAGGGTTCCGGTAGTCTTCATTCCCCCGCGCTCCCGACCAGGATTTCGAACCGGGAGTCCCCGTCGATGGGGATCCGAACGTTGTTCTCCTCCACGGTTCCCCGGCTTGCGGTGATCCGCACCGGGCCTTCGCCCCCCGCATCGAACCGGAGCGGATCCTGGACCTGCTCGATCCGGAACTCCCACCGGAACCCGTCCGCTGGCGTGGTGGGGCGGATTCGTTCGTAGACCTCCGCTCCGCCCACTGAGTAGTGGAACTCCGGGACGCCGTCCCTCATGCGATAGCCGCGGAAGCGGGTTTCCGGAATCCGGCCGGAATCTGCCATCCGGAACGGGAAACGGGCAGACCGGAAAAAACGCTGTCCCGGGATCTGCGGAGTCAGCGTGAAACCGTCGTCTCCGGTCTTCTTGTGCAGGGTGGCTTCAAGATCCAGGAACTGCCCTCGCCAGGCGTACAGCAGACGCGACGATCCGGCATCGAAGCAGTAGGAAACGCCGCCGGGCAGGCCCACTGCGATGGCGGCCGGGGTCGCCTCCGGCATGACGGTTCTCACTACGACGGCCCCATGGGAAGGAACCGGGCGGGTCTCCGCCGTCCAGGGATCCGGAGGCGGGTCCAGCCCGGGAAGGAAGCGGCCGGCCTCGCTGACGCCCAGGGCCCCCCAGATCCTCTGAATGCTCTCTTCCCTCTCCTCCGGTGCGATGTCCGTGAAGTGCTCCGGCATCGAGGTCCCGGACAGGATCCGGGCGGGATTCAACATGAATCTTCGGTACCACGGATAGCGGAGGCGATGGGCGGCTTCGGCCAACTGGGGCGCCCGCTCCCCCTGGGCCCGGTAGTCCGTCCAATCATGGCAGCCGATACAGCCCAGACTCTTCCCTTCCGTGTCCCGCCCCAAAAGCGTCAGTCCTCGATTCGTGTCTTGCTGGGAGGTCACCGACTCCACGGCGGGAACCGAGGGGTCGAGACCGGACGCCTTGGCGAACCCGTGGATCAGCGGTTCCACTTGGCTTCGAGAAAACCGGGGCATGCGCAGAGGGAGCCAGCTTCGAAGCCGAACCTCTCCCAGGAGGGCCTGTTCCAGATACTCCAGCCGCAGTTTTTCCCCGGCGCCGGTCAGGAGGGGAGCACCGCCCCCCGGTTCACCGCCGAAATGGTCCATGACGTGACAGGCCGTGCAGCGGAGCCGGCGGACCCGCCGGTAAAAGTCGTAGACGGGCGCGGGACTGACGTCGGGGAACCGTTGCTGAAGGCGCAGAAAGTCGCGAATCGCCGCCCGCTGCTCATCGTCCAGATGGTACCGGGGAAGGCCGGACCCGGTTTCTTCCGCCAGACATCCATCCTCGAGGGAGAGATCGGCTAAAGCGGGAACCGCATGATCGAGTCCGCCGTCCGGTTCCCGGTCCTCCAGCCGGTGACAGGAGAGACATCCCCGGGACCGGATCAGTTCCTCTCCGCGAGCCGAGTGGCCTCCCGGAACCGGCCGTCGCGGAGCTGGCGGCGCAAGACCGGTCAGGTAGGCGGCAACCTGGCGTGCCTCCGCGTCCTTCAGGTGCAGCGAAGGCATGCGGCTCTCAGGATGGTGGCGGAAGGGGTCCATCAGGTAGGAGGCCAAACCTGCGGCGGTCATCTTGGACCCGACGCCGTCCAAGGGCAGACTTTCCGGCGTGTGGCACGCCGTGCAACCCTGGGAGACATAGAGGTCGCGGCCTCGTTCGGCGCCCACGTCCGGCGGGACCGTTTCTCGATTCGGCAAGCCGGTGACAGGCCGCGAAATGAGATACGCCGTCACGTCGCGGGCCTCCTGCGCGTCCAGCAACGCCGGCATGGTGGTTTCAGGCCGGACCGCGCCCGGATCCAGGAGCCACTCGTTGAGCCAGGCCGGATTCAGCCAAGCGGCGGCGCCCAAGTCGGGTCCGCGGCGGCGATCCAGGGATTCAGACCCGCTCTTGTGACAGTTGACGCATCCCAGGTCCTCCACCAGGTCCCGGCCCCGTTCGATCCGTTCCCTATCCGGATCCGGCCCGCTTTCCGGTTCATGAAACAGGACGCGGGAAGGAACCGGTTCCAGGGGAAAATGCTCCGATGCCCAGAACAGCCGGTGTTGCGCCGGTCCCGGCTGCCGCACATAAGTCAACCGGATCCGATGCCGGCCGGAATCCAGGGTCACGGCTTCGGCGCCGACCTCCCGGCCGGCGATTTCCAACTGCCCGCGGCCCTCGAATCGATAGCGGTCCGTCTCCAGAATCGAAAGGAATCCCACCCACTCGGCTTTGAATCCGGGGTCCAGAGAAGGATGCAGGGATTCCCCTTCCTCAAGGTAGAAATTGGGAGTCGGCGTCACCAGGCGGACCCGATGCCGCCCGTCTTCGTAACGGGCGGCCAATCCGGGCCGGAGTTCCCGCTTTCCGGGGTCCGCCGCTCCCGGCGACGGGCTGGTCTCGACACCCGGCCGGCAGGCGGCCAGACCGGCGACGGCAAACAGGATGATGCAACCGTTGATTTGGGACAGAATCGAGTTCGGCGCCTAGAAAGACGCCGCTCCTATTTGGCGCTTGGTAAGAGGCCGCTGGGCGCGTAAAACACTCCCTTCCCAGTCGGCGCCTAGAAAGGCGCCGCTCCCACGCGCTTGACCAATTCTTCCACCTTTTCCACGATGATCTCTTCCACCGGCGCTTCGAAGGGACCCGATTGACCATATGGGACCATGGCTCCTCCACCTTCGTAACCGCCCTCCTTGAGCACCCTCAGGGAGGGGATGTAGGCGAAGACCTCGTTGGAGAAGCCGGCTACCCAGACCGTGTCCCACCCGTGGGCCCTCTTGAGCCGCAGGGAGTAGTCGACCACCACCTCGCCCGCCAGGTGGATCAGAGTGAGGTCGTTCCCGAACTGCCAGACCTGAATCGGGTAGGGATAGCTGTCGGGCAGCTGTCCCTCCCGCTCGATCCGGTTCAGGAGGAGTTGGGCGTGGCGCTTGCGCATTCCCGTCTCCCGTCCGACCCGGGCTTCCAACTCCGGGCGGGAAGGCGGCTTGCTGAAGGGGATCGCCACCCGCTCGAAGGCGCTCTGGAGCGGTCCCCGGACCGGTGTCATCTCTCCGCCCAGCACCAGGTCCACGGCGTAGGCCAGGATCTGGCCGTAATGCCGGGCCATCTGCACCGATCGCCGGGGCAAGGGGTTGGCGTCGGCTCCGCAGCCGGTGACGAACAGGGCGGTGGCGCCGGGATGCTTCTCCTGCACGGATTCCTGGGCGAACCCGGGCCAGTCGCCGTTGATCTGGTCGCCCGAAAGGACCGTGGCGTGGCAGGCGTATCCGAAGACCACGGCCCGCAACCCGCCATCCACACCACGCACGGCCAGGACGGGAACATCGTGGTCCACCGGACCGGGCAGATGGCGTTTTCCGGTCCGCACCCGGCGGCGGTTGACGGCAAATCCGGCGGACCCCTGACCGAAGGAGAGCCGGGCCGGCGAGAGCGTTTCCAGGGACTGGCCGATCACCGTCACGATATCGTCCAGGACCCGACGGGTGTAGCGGCGGACCACCCGGAGGTGTTCCTCTTCCAAGGGATAGGCGGGCCGCAAGACCTCCCCGGTGACGGGCCCGCTGTGCGTGTGGGAGAAGTTGAGGCCGAGCCGATCCCGGCTAAGCCCGAATTCCTGCCAGGCCCGCTCCGCGACCTGGTCCGAGAGACGTCGGCTGAATCCCAACAGGTCGATGGTCACCAGGACGGTGACCGCACCGGTCTCATCCTCCAGGGCCAGGGCCTTGGCGTGGATGTCCTGCAGGACTTCTCCCGAAGGCCGTTCCCGGGATCCGTAGCCCGCCAGCCAAATGGGTTCCTGCGGCGTGATGGGCACACTGGCCACTCCCGCTCTCCAACCGGATGGCCTCTGACCGGCGGCGCACTCTGCTACGAGCAAGAGCAATACCATCGTCCAAGGTGAGATTCTCTTCATGACCCGATCACTCCTGTTCTTCGCTCAGAATCTCGTCGGCGAACCGGCGAACCGCGGCCAGGGTCTCCCGGGTGCTCGGGGCTTCCACCGAGAGGACCAGGTAGTCGAGTCCCGCGTCCCGATAGCGGCAAACGTCGTCGCGGACTTCAGCCACCGTGCCGGTCAGGTGGAGCCGCTCCCCGTTGCCGTCGAAGCGAGCTTCCCCCAGGACCAGCGTGTGTCTCAAGGTGACGCCAACTGTACGCGGCTCGCGGCCCTCTGCGCGGCAGACTCGAGCCAAGTCCTGACGGGCCTCCCCGACCTGGCGGGGAGTGAGCCGGATCCCGTGCCACGCATCCCCCAGCCGGACGCTCCGGCGCAGGGCGAAGCGGGAATTCCCTCCCACCCAGACGGGGGGATGCGGCTCCTGCACCGGCCGCGGGAAGAAGACCATTCCCGAGGTGCGAAAGTGCTTCCCCCGGTACTCGGGGACATCGTCGGCGCAGGCGGCCTTGAAGATCTCGATGTGCTCGTCGGTGAGCGCTCCCCGCTCGCGGTAGGACGCCCCCATGGAGGCGAATTCTTCCGGCATCCAACCCACGCCCACGCCGTAGATCACCCGCCCTCCGGAGAGGACGTCCAGAGTGGTGATCATCTTGGCGTTCAGGAGGGGATTCCGGAAAGGAAGGACCAGGACGCTGACGCCCAGGCGCAACCGGCGGGTGGATCCCCCCACGAAGCTGAGGGTGGCCAGCGACTCCAGGACGTTCTGAGCGTCCGGACTGGCCTTGCCGGGACCGAACATGTCCGGGTAACGCCGGGCCAGATCCGCCGGGAAGAGGGTCCGGTCGCTGACCCAGACCGAGTCGAATCCGGCGTCCTCGATGGCCCCGGCCATTTTCCGGACGTATTCGGCCTGAGCTCCGGCGGTGACTGCCGGCGTGACCGAAGTGGTCACGGCGACTCCGAACTTCATGCCTCTCGTGAGCCCTCCTTGCCGGCATCTTATCACCCCCGTGAACGACCGGTGATAGACTTCGGTGGAGCCGAAACGGGCATTTCGCGGAATTCTTGAACATGCGCTCCCAAACGAGAGAAGTGCTGGCCGTGTTGATTTTCGCCGTTTCCGGGTCCTTTCTCCCCGGAAGCTCGCGCGCAGCCGGTGTCGACATCGGCCACCGGAAACAGCTTTTCATCGACGACCACGCCGTGGAGTCCACCGAGGGAGTAACCCGGCGGCTGCACCGGTTGGAACGACATCCGGGCAATCCGGTCCTGGTGGGCGACCGCCCCTGGGAACGGTGGCTGGTTTCCCCCAATGGAAGGGCCGTTCTATTCGATCTTGAGACGGGCGAATTCAAGATGTGGTACATGGCCTCCCACATGGAAGAGGGGGCGCCGGGCGGTTTCCGGTACAAGGTGGCCTACGCCGTATCCCAGGACGGCGCCCACTGGATCAAACCGAACCTGGGCCAGGTGGATTGGGAGGGTTCGCGTGACAACAACCTGATTCCCCGGGGCGTCAACTGGATGAGGCGGGCCAACGTCATCAAGGACCTCCGCGACCCGGATCCCCGACGGCGGTTCAAGATGACGTACGTGGACGTCTTCAACGGCCAGCCGGCCATCACCAAGGGCTATTCGGCCGACGGAATCCACTGGAGGCTCAACGGCGACGGGAAGCCCTGGTTCCGGCGTCCCCACAACGGCAACCTGCTGGGTTGGGATCCGCGGATCCGGCGCTACGTCTTCTACGTGCGGATGCGCGCTGCGCAGAATACGGTGGGACGGGCCGTCAGCGGCGACTTCGTCACCTGGTCGGAGCCCGAGACGGTGATGGCTCCCGGACCGGACGAACCCGATCTCCACTTCAAGGGACTGGCCGCGTTTCTTTACGAGGATCTCTACATGGGCTGGCTCTGGGTCTTCGAAAGAGGGGCGAAGGAGTTCGTCGCGGCGGCGGCCGAGTTGGCCGTGAGCCGGGACGGAATCCACTGGAGCCGGCCCTTTCCCGGGTCGTTCGTCCTGGAACGGGGGGAGGATCCGGCCTGGGACAGCGCGCTCAGCATTCCGGTGGCTCCCGTGGTGCACGACCAGCGGATCTGGTGCTACTACTGGGGCGAGAACATGCCCTACACCGTGGACGCCATCCGGAAGGTCAAAGACGGCTGGTTCCGGGACGGCCAGAGGATCCAGAGGGCCACCGGCCTGGCCACCTTGCGGCTGGACGGATTCGTCTCGCTGTCGGCGCCGGGGGAAGGATCGGTCACGACACGGCTTTTGCGGACTCCCGGCGGGCGACTGACGGTCAACGCCCGGGTGGGGGGCGATCTCCGGGCGGAGATCCTGGACGGGGACGGCAACGTGATTCCCGGATACGGCGTGCAACAGTGCAATCCGGTCCGCGGGGACTCGTTGCGCCACGCCGTCACCTGGGGGACCGGATCGGATCTCGTCCCTCGCCGGAAGGCGGGCCTGCGAGTTCGATTCCATTTGCGGGACACGGACCTTTACGCCTTTCAACTGAAGCGTGATTGACGGCATCGGCGGGCGATTAAGAGGGTCCGTCTAGAAATTCGGCATCTTCCGGCGTTCCCATGCTCTGGCTTCCCTTGACTCTGCTCGCTCTCCTGACTCCTCCCCAAGAGAAGGAACCGTCCGACGAGGAGGCGCCGAAGGGTTCCCACGAGACCGTCGTCGTCACGGCCAGCCGGCAGGAGCAGCCTCTCCTCGAGAGCACGGCACTGGTCACCGTCCTGTCCCGGGAGGACCTCCGCGAGTCTCCGGCGCTGGTCCTGGACGACGCTCTGCGCCAGATCCCCGGGTTCAGCCTCTTTCGGCGCAGCAGCAGCATGATCTCCCATCCCACGACCCAGGGCGTTTCCTTGCGGGGCATCGGACCCTCCGGAACCAGCCGCACACTGGTCCTGTTCGACGGCATTCCCTGGAACGATCCCTTCGGCGGTTGGGTCTACTGGAACCGGATCCCCCGCACGGCCCTGGAGAGCGTGGAGGTGGTCCGGGGAGCCACGAGTCCTCTTTACGGGAGCACCGCGTTGGGGGGAACCATCCAGCTACGACCGGCCCGCAACCAGCGCCGGTTGGAGGTCCGGGGCGTGCTGGGGGACCACCGGTACGCCGATCTGGACTTGGCCGCCTCGGACAAGAAGGGAAACTGGGGATACCTGGCCGCGGCCCGGATTCTGGACACCGACGGCTTCTACATCGTCGACGAGGCGCTTCGGGGAGAGGTGGACACGCCGGCCAACAGCCGGTTCGAGACCTTTTTCGGCCGGGTGTCCTACAAGAGGTTCCACGTCGGCGTCAACACGTTTCGGGAACGGCGCAGCAACGGGACCCGTCTCCAGCAGAACAACTCCCGGATCGCTCTCCTGGAGACGGGGGTCGAGGGCGATACCTGGCAGGGCCGCTTCTACGTCCAGTCGGGCCTCTTCAAGAACACCTTCTCCCGGATTCTTCCCGACCGCTCCCAGGAATTCGTGACCGCCCGGCAGGAGTTTCCCACGCTGGGGACCGGAGGATCGCTGACCTGGAACCCGCGGGGACAACTGCTGGTGGGCGCCGATTGGAGACGAGTCAGTTGGCAGGACCGGGTGCAGAACCTGGCCGGCCTCTTCGTCCAGCAGACCCTTCCCGTCCATAACCGGCTCGACGTGCAGCTCGGCGCCCGGACGGACTGGTGGCAGGGCCGCACCACCGAAACCTCGTTGAACCCCCGCCTGGGCATCCTGTTGCGGAGCGCCCGGTGGCTGACCCTGCGCAGCTCGGCCTACCGCGGATTTCGGGCCCCCACCCTGAACGAACTCTATCGCCCCTTCCGGGTGGGGAACGTCCTCACCGCCGAGAACCCCGATCTGGGCGAGGAGCACCTCTGGGGGGGAGAGCTGGGAGCGGATCTGCATCCTTCGGGCTCCGTGCTGGTCCGGATCAACGGCTTCTGGAACTCGCTCCGGGACCCGGTGGGGAACGCCACCCTCTCCGTGGGTCCCCGGTTCATCCAGCGGCAGCGGCGGAATCTGGGGCAGGTCTCGGTCCGGGGCCTGGAGCTGGAAACGGCTTTGGAGGGCGACACGCCCTGGAGTCTGCGGATGGGCTATCTCCACTCCCGGACCGAGGTGCGGGAGACGGGTCTGCAGTTGCCCCAGGTTCCCCGCCACCAAGTTACGACCGAGGTCCGTTACGACGCGCCGTTCACGGCCTCGCTGCAGGGACGGTGGGTCGCCGACCAGTTCGAGGACGACCGCAACACCATGGTCCTGGACCGCTTCTTCCTCTTGGGCGCCAGCGTGAGAAAACCGCTGGGAGAATCGCTGGAGGTCTTTCTGGCCGTGGAGAATCTCCTGGACCGGGATTACGTGGTCCGGTTGACGCCGCTGCCCTCGCTGGGCATCCCCCGCCTGATCTATGCCGGCATCCAGCTCCGGCTGAGGTAAAGGATCGCGTACCGACCGGGTCACAACACTGGCCGGTCGGGATTCTTGACCAATTGCCACCAATTGGAGACAGTCGTGTCTTCGTGTGTGGCGGTGTCAAGTCGAGCCAGAGCCGAGACATACGACGGGCGCATCGAATGGCGACCGAACTCTGAGGAAC
>JAJDTT010000102.1 GCA_022827025.1 Acidobacteriota bacterium | reverse complement strand
CAGGCCCGGTGCACGAAACCGGCCGGTCTCCATGGGTCGCCGTGGTGAAAGTAGCGCTTGTCCCGAGTCTCGGCCCTTGGGGCGCCGGGATACTCGTAGGATGCGTGCAGGCTCTGATAGATTTCGACGACCGGCTCGATCTCGGGATCACTCTCCCGCCAGTCTGTGCCTTGGTCCGAGCCTGACGTGTGGGGCGTCGAGATGCCTCCGTTGCGCCGGAGGTACGGGAAGAGGATGTCTCCGCTGTTGATCGACCCGTTGCGCTCGCCTGCATGTATTGGCATCCACCGCACGCCCCGGGTCGCGAATACCGTGTTGCGGTGGCCGTTGGGGTAGGGCACACTCCGCTCCGTCCCGAACAGCGGCCAGAACCTGTCCGGCACCAGGAAGATGTCCTCCGACTTCTCGGTCCTCCACCAGTTGTACTCGATGCCCGGAACCGAGTCACCGCCGTACTGGTGGTCGGCAACCAGCATGAAGTCGTACTGGCCGGCCGTGATGGCGTAGCGGTAGAAGTCAATCAGCGCGCCTTCGCCGATGCCGTCCGATGAGATGTCGGTGTGCCTGTGCAGGTCGCCGCGCAGGATTCGATAGGACCTGCCCCCGGATTCGTAGCGATACGCCCGGATGGACGCCGTGTCATCCGCCTCGTTCGGGTGGACGGGCACGGCCTGGATCGGCGGCTCCGTGAACTCGGACAGCATCGGCTCCCCCGAACCCTGCCACGCCGCATGCCGGGGATCGATGACCGCATAGGATACGTGCGTTGTGCGCGCCGAAGGGGAAGGTCGGTTCCGCGGTCGTGTCGGCGAACCGAAAGGCCGCGCGTCTCGCGACCAGGCGAACCACAGCCTTCCGTCTGCATCTGTGGCTGCCGAGGCCCACGCATCGTTCCGGCCGTTGGTCGCATGGAGCTTCGTCGCGGGAAGCCAGCCGTCGCCGTCAAGCCTGGTCATGAGCATTTCCCAGATCCCGCCGGCTCCCCAGTTGTTGTTGACTCGGGTGGTGACGCTCGTCAGCGACCTCGCCATCACCCAGACGCGATCCCTGTCATCCACCGCCACGCGGGCTTGCTGGACATAGTCCCGGTATGCGTCCGGAACGGCGGCCATGATGTCCTGTGTCTGGCGCAGCCCGTTCCCGTCCAGTGCGGCGACCCGCACCGATCGATTCCTGTAGAGCCCGGCGCCGCCTCCCGGCCTGAACCGCTGGCTGCTCCAGTCCTTTCCCCAGTTGGCTTCGCCATGATCCCAGGCGATCCACAGCCTGTCGGAGCCGTCGCAGGCGAGCGAGACGTTGGCGTCAAAGCCGGGGGACCCGGTGATCTGGCGCCCATCGTTCCACCGTCCATCCGGCTGCAGCCGTCGTACGTAGACGTTGAAGTCGCCCGAGGCGTATCCATCCCAGCCGATCCAGACCCCCCCGGTCGAGTCGGCCGCCAGCGCCGGCGCCCAGCTGTCGGCACTCCTGTCGGAGACGGGGACTTCGCCTGACCATGACGAGCCGTCCCAGCGCGAATGGAGGATCACGGACACGCCGTCCCGGAACCCCTGCCACGCGACATGGATGTTGCCCTCACTGTCGGATGTCGTCTGGTGGTAGAGATTCGGACCCGCCGCAGCGACTCCCGCAACAGGTCCCAGCCCGCCTTCGGAGACGGATCTGGAGAACAGGCCCCAGGTTCCGTCCGCCCCCCGGCCTGACCAGACGACCACGGGGGACCCGGAATGGTCTGTCGCGACCGCCGTGCGAAAGTTGTCGAAGTGACTGTCCGGGGTGATCCGGACGGGCTCTCCCCAAGTCTGGCCGTCGTGGCGCGCCAGCCAGACGGAGTCCCTTTCGTTCTCATAGGAGATCCAGGACAGGTAGACGCCTCCGTCGTGCGCCGCGGCCAGGGAAGGGTAGTCGTTCTCGGTGGTTCCGGAGGTCAAGTCAACCGTCGGCGGAATCCGTTCCACTTTGGCCGTGCCGCCGAGAAAGTCCAGCGGCCGTCCGAACCGCAGCTCCCTCAACGGAAAGGAGAACGAGCCCTGCTTCGTAGCGATCCTGACCGTGGAGGCGGGGCCTGCGTCAAGGAGCCCTGCAATCCCGTTCGGGATCATTGCGAACTGCCGTGTGTGAACGGGGTCGAAACCGCGCTGGGTCGTCGAATCGGCATAGCGCGTGACCCTGTTGGTCAGCAGCCACTGACTGCCTTCGGCGATCCGATCGCGTCCTTCGAAGTGCACGCCTCCCAGATCGAGAACCCTTCCGGCCTCAACCCGCATCGACCCGTCCCAACGTCTTGGCGTAAAGCGATCAAGGCCGAACATCACGCGAAGGGACACCAGGGTGGTCCCGTCCGGACTCTCCGCAAGCTGGGGGACCTGGGCGGGTGCCACTGAGAGGGACAGGAGAAGGACAGTTGCCAGGAAAGGCAGGGATCTGGGGCAAGGAATCATTGCTGGGCCTCGCACCATTCTGCCCAATCGTCGGACGTTGAGCACACTGCGTCGGCGGATCCGGTGCGGCTGACCTCTCCGTTCCTGGCGCGCATCGCCGCATCGCCACTCTCAGGACGAGTGCCGGGGCGTCATGGGAGGTGATATCGAATTGAGCTGACGAACGAATTCTCCCGACATCCTGGCCGCATGACCCCGAGCCCGGACCACAGAGCCCGGCGGGTATGAAGGTAGGAGATTCCCAGCACAACCATTCCGTGTTCGCTGCGGGCCAGGCTGTATCAGATGCCCGGCATGTTCTGCCAGATC
>JAJDTT010000151.1 GCA_022827025.1 Acidobacteriota bacterium | reverse complement strand
ACTCGACACTGATGGCGTTCCTCGATTCCCTGTAATCTCCCGGGCTGCTCGCGTTATGTTGGCATCCAAGAGTCCAATCGCCATGTTCTCAAGCACTTGGACCCGGTCCACAACATAATCAGATCCACAACATACTACCTCTTATGTTGTCAACAACATAAGAGGTAGCACTCCCGGCTCAGGATGCCCCCGGGGACGGCAGTGGCCACCAGCAGCGGCACGATGTCCACGCCGCGATCCCTCAGTTCGGCCAGCATTCCCCCGACGACACCGTCCGTCGACTCCAGGATCTCCGGGCCCCGGCGCAGCTCGGTCCGCTCGAAACAGGCCAGGTCGGTGAACGTGCCGACCAGGTGGTTGGACTCCGTGAAGATGGTTCCGACGGCGATTCGATACGGTTGGCTCATCCTTCGAGATTCGCTCCGGCAGGTGTGAGGACTGGACGCCCGGCAGCGGGAGCCTTCCAACCCCCGAAACAAGTAAACCAGAAGGAGGGGGGACTTTCCTGTCCCCCCGTATTTCTTTTCGCACAAGACAAGGGCAGAGTTCGTCCCCCTATGAGAGCGGGGGAGCCTTCCCTGCCGCCCGCTATCAGACCACTCCCGCGGCGCACCGAACTGGCAGGATTGGAGATTCGGGTCCCGCAGCACTAAGCGGAGACGGAACACCCGCCCCTCCAGCGCACCTGGATCTTCGTTCTCCCCCTCACACTAACGACCTGATTTGAGGGAAATTTTGCGAAGCCACGAATCGATTTCGTAGGAGTGGTCGAAGTCTGGTTGATCCGTGGCAGGCATTGCCACTTGGGCTGACACCATAGGGGTGCAGTGTGGCCCGTTAGGATCTGACGAGAAGGAAGATAATATTACCGAACTGGATGCTGTAGTGTCGCATCTCTATGGACTCAACGAGCCACAGGTGGTCCACATCTTCGAAACTTTCCACGAAGGCTGGGCCTATGAATCTCGGCTGAAGGGTGTCCTTCGCCATTTCCAAGCCTCGACGAATCGCCGATGATCCTGCGTGTCGACGTCAAACCGGAGCTGCTGCGTTGGGCCCGGGAACGGGCAGGCATCGAACCGGGCGCATTGGTGAAGCGCTTTCCCAGGTACCGCGAGTGGGAAAGTGGCCAAAAGCAGCCCACGCTCAAGCAGTTGGAGAAACTCGCCAAGGTCACCCGAGCGCCGATCGGATCGTTTTTTCTATCGCAGCCACTGGAGGAACGGGTCCCGATCCCCGACCTGCGCACCGTCGGCGATAGGCCGATCGGCCGCCCCAGCGTGGACCTCCTCGACACGGTGTATCTCTGCCAGCAACGCCAGGACTGGTACCGGGACTTCGCTCGCGTGGAGGGAGAAGGACCGCTGCCCTTCGTCGGGTCGGCCACTCCGGCGTCCGCCGTGGAATCCACTGCGGAGAGCATGAGAACTGCGCTGGATTTCGACCTCGACGAACGCCGTGCGCTGCCGACTTGGACCGAAGCATTGCGGAGATTCATCGGGCAGGCCGACGCTCTCGGTGTGCTCGTGATGACAAGTGGCATCGTCGGCAACAACACCCGCCGCAAGCTCAAGCCGGACGAGTTCCGAGGCTTTGCCTTGGCCGACGATCTGGCGCCGCTGGTCTTCATCAATGGGGCCGGCAGCAAGGCCGCGCAGCTGTTCACGCTCGCACACGAATTGGCCCACATCTGGCTGGGCGAGTCCGCTCTGTCGGACATTGAACCGATCTCGGTGCCGTCCCACGCCGTTGAAGTTTGGTGCAACCGTGTGGCTGCGGAACTTCTCGTCCCGCTGGCTTCGCTACGCGACGAATTTCGAGGGACTTCGGGTCTTTCCGACGAGGTCAACCGGTTGGCCCGCCGTTACAAGGTGAGCACGCTCGTCGTTCTTCGTCGGATCTACGATATCGGTGCCCTTGATCGCGGCGCTCTCGTGTCTGCCTACCGCCGCGAGTTGAATCGGCTCGGGGCGATGCTGGCAAGAAGCGGCGGCAGTTTCTATCCGACGCTCAAGGCGCGTGTAGGACGGCGCTTCGGCCATGCCTTGGTCAGCAGCTCGCTGGGAGGCCGGACGTCTTTCTCCGAGTCCTTCCGCCTCCTCAGCATCAGGAAATCATCGACCTTCCACGGTTTCGCAACAAGCCTGGAAATGGGATGGTAGATGGCCGATCTCCTTGATGCCGATGTCTTTATCCGCGCCAGGAACCTGCACTACGGTTTCGACTTCTGTCCCGGCTTCTGGGACTGGCTCGTCGAGGCCAACGCGCGGGACCGTGTGTTCAGCATCGAAAAAGTCGGGGACGAACTCAAAGCCGGGGACGATGAACTCTCCGAACGGACAAATGACTGCAGCGACGAGTTCTTTCTCCCACCAAATCCCGAGGTCCTTGTCGCCTTGGGAACCGTCGCTGATTGGGTGACCGGCCAGGAGTACGAACCAACGACCCCGCCGCCGCCTCTTCCCCCGATCGAGAAAGAGGACATCGAGCTCTTGTGCTGGATGGGGATAGAGCGAGAGTAATTTTGCAGTTGGGCTTCCCTTTGAGCGTTGAAGCTACCGACGGTTCAACATGGAGTCGGATACCGTACGTGTAGCTCCAGAAAATCGTTCTGGTAGGGTAATAGTCAACGCGAAACCATGACGAGGCGTAGACTCCCCATCGGCATTCAGACCCTCCGCAAGATCCGAGAGCAGAATCACTATTACGTCGACAAGACGGGCTACATCCGGGCGCTCCTCGAGGAAGGTTCGTATTTCTTCCTGTCGCGCCCGCGGCGATTCGGCAAGAGCCTGTTTCTGGACACGTTGAAGGAGTTGTTCGAGGGCAATGAGCCGCTGTTCATGGATCTGGACATCCACGATCACTGGGACTGGTCGGTGCGGCATCCCGTCGTACGGCTGAGCTTCGGCGGGGGCAACTTCAAGGAACCAGGTTACCTGCACGCGAACCTGATGGCGCAACTGGATGCGGTTGCCGAAGAAGCTGATGTCGTCGCTCGCTACGATACCGGGCCGGAGCGATTTGGTGATCTGCTTCGGGCGCTGCATCAAGAAACCGGCCAGTCCGTCGCGGTGCTGGTGGACGAGTACGACAAGCCGATCCTCGACGCGTTGGACGTGCCTGGAGTAGCCAGGGCCAACCGCGACTACCTGCGCGGCGTTTACGCGGCCATCAAGGATAGTGATTCGCACATCCGGTTCGTTTTCCTCACCGGCGTCAGCAAATTTTCCAAGGTGAGCCTGTTCTCCGGGCTCAACAATCTCAAAGACATCACACTCGACCCCCGCCACTCCTCCATCTGCGGTTATACCGATGCGGACCTGGATACCGTGTTCGGGCCGGAACTGCCGGGCCTTGACCGGAACCAGATTCGTGACTGGTACAACGGCTATAGCTGGTCGGGGACCGAGAAGGTGTACAACCCGTTTGACATTCTCCTGCTCTTCGACAGCCGAAAATTCAAGGCGCACTGGTTCGAGACCGGTTCGCCGTCGTTTCTGGTCGAGACACTGCTCAACCGGCGAGTCGGCTCATTGGCGCTTGAAGAAATGATCGGCACCGACGGCCTGCTGTCCAAGTTCGATGTGGACGAAATCGCCACCGAGGCCCTGTTGTTCCAGACCGGCTACTTGACGATCACCGAAGAGATGAATCTTGGCGGCAAGACCCTCTATCGATTGGGCTATCCGAATCGAGAGGTGAAACAGAGCCTGAACGAGCACCTGCTCCACGGCCTGGGGCCGGACCCGTCGCGGCAGGGGGCCCACGACATCCGGCTTTACGAACTGCTCACCGCCAACGATTTCGCCGGTCTTGAGGCGCAGTTCCGAGCGTTCTTCGCCGGTATCCCCTACGAGTGGCACATGAACAATGACATCGCCAACTACGAGGGTTACTACGCCAGCGTGTTCTATTCCTGGTTCGCGGCCCTTGGCCTCGACACGACCGTGGAGGACAGCAGCAGCCACGGTCGGTTGGACATGGCGGTTCGCTTCAACGGCAACGTCTACCTGTTCGAGTTCAAGGTGGTCGAGTTGTCACCGAAGAGCACGGCGATGGCGCAGTTGAAGGAGAGGCGCTACGCCGAAAAGTATCGGGGCCTTGACGAGCCGATCTGGCTGGTCGGCGTGGAGTTCAGCCAGAAGGCACGCAATCTGGCATCGTTCGACGTGGAGCGCGCATAAACGTGCTGGAGGGGGATTTTCAGTCCACCCTGCAGCGCCCGGAATCGGCGGTCAGAAGCCCGCCGCTCCAATGCTGGGAAGTCCCGCCCAGTGATGAAAGGTCCGGCTCCGCGTATCCAGTCCCAGGAATACATTCAGGAACTCCTGACCCAACACTCTGAGTCGCAAACCCACTCCAACGTCCTGAAACCACTCCCCCGCTCCACTTGAAAACGGCCTGCCCGAAACGAATGCCGTATCGCTGAAGACGAATCCCCCCACTTCCAGGAACCCCCACCGCCACAGCCTGCGCCCCAGTTCCGCACCCAAGAGGACGAAATCGCGTCCCATGGGACTGTTCCCTCTCCGGCCGTCCCGCAGTTCGGGATGGGCCTTGAGAGGCAACCGCGCGTCGGGCCCGATCCCGAACAGGAAATAGTGATCCAGCGGCAGATCCCGGCCCGAAACCCCACCCTGAAGCGACAATCTCAACCGGGTCTCGGTTTTTCTGGCCAGCGTCCAATCGGCCGCCAGACCGGACACCATCCTGTGGGCGGGTTCCCCGGCTCCGCCGAGGGGCGAAAAGGCGTCGAACCGGGCCATCCAATTCAACCGCGCGTTTTCCCCGGCATCGAGGCCCCACTTTTGATTCCATTCCAGTCCCACGGCCATGAGGTGAGGACTCTGTGGAAGAGCGGCCTCGTCCCCCTCGAATCGATAATCCTGGCGCTGGTACCCGCCGTGAAAGGCGAGGGACCTGCGGCCGGAGATCAACCATTCGTAGGCGCCGAAGACTTTTTCGGTCCGGTAGGCATAGTGGGTGTCCGAAGCGGTATGGCTCCAATCCTCGTCCCGAAGATCGAAGCCCAGGCGCAACAGGTCGGAGGACGAAGCAAAGAAAGGAAACCAGGCGGACGCTCCGGCCCGCTTCCGGGGAGCGTCCCAGCGAACCCCTCCCGCCAGACGCCGGCCGCGGCCGCCCCGCAACCCGAGACCGATCTCCCGGTTGAAGACGGCGCGGGAGGAATTCTCGATGAGAAATCCGGTCTTGCTGGAAAAAGAGTCGCTGACGGGAGGAAGGTCGAGCCGTAGATTCCAGCGGTTTCCGGTCTGCGGGTCGAGCTGCCATCCGAACCGGGGTCCCAGCCGGAACCGGTGTTGGACCCAATACGACTGCAGGAGTTGTTTCCGGTCCAGCACCTCGCCTTCGTTGAATTGGAAGAGGGATTGCGTCAACTTCGGATCCGCGTCTTCGGAGGTCGCAACCTCGATCCGGGCGATGTGCGGCTCGCCCAACAGATTCCAGTGGTGAAGGGCCTCCAGCCGCCGGTCCTGAAGATAGGACAGGATGGCCAGGAAGCTCCGGGCGTAACTGTTCTGAGGATCCAGCCTCAGGGCCGTTTTCAGGCTGGCTCGGGCCATTTCCCTTCTGTTCTGCTTGAAATAGACACCGGCCAGTTCCGCATGGGCCGCCGCGTCGCCGGGCCTCAGGCGGACGGCGCGCTCCAGTTCCATTTCGGCATCGGCCCAACGCTCCTGCTTGGCCAGGGCCAGGCCGAGTAGAAAGGAGGCCTCGCCATTGGACGTTTCCTGCTCCAGAACCTGCCGGAAGAGCGATTCCGCCGCTTGATAGCGCTCCGCCTCCAGCGCCGTCCGGCCGCGGGACAGAAGCTCTTCCGTGCCGGAAGCCAGAACTGACGCCGCGAGAAACAGGCTCAGCAACGCCGCGAGAAAGACACTGCTATAGACGCGAGCCGGCCTCGGAGAGACTGTGTCACGCGGTGCGGGGATTCGGCTTCCGGCCTGGAGCCCGAACATACGCCGGACATTGTAGTCAGTCGCGATTGCGGTTGTTTCCGGAGCCGGCTCAGGAGGGAGTATGGGGGATGACCAGAAGCGTCCAGTCTTCCAGACGCGACCGCTGCCGCGCCATCTCCCCCGCCGGCCGCCGCTGATAGGGTCCCTTCACCGGATCGTGCAGGATCCATTCCCGGCGGGACTCGTCCCACCCCACCAGAACCACGTAGTGATTGTTGGTGGTCAGGATGGACGGGTCGATCACGGTGATCAGGGGCCGTCCCTGCCGCAGGTGATCAAGAATCTCGGGAGTGTCTCCGGCAAACGAGTAGGCTTGGAACCCCTCCTTAGCCGCCAGGCTCTTCAGTTCGAGACCGCTCAGGCCCTTTTTCGGGAAGGGCTTGAAACGTCCCGCCAGTTCACCGTGATCGGCCGGGTGATTCCAGTAGCGCAGGAGCATGGCGAGCACGGCGGGACCGCAGTAGTTCTCCGCCTGGCGGACATAGGGGACTTCCAGGAAGAAGCCCTTGGCGGGCGGGTTTTGTCCTGCGCCTCCGGATGTGGCCGATGCGGCCAGCAAGAGAATGAAGAGGGGGGACAGGAAAGTCCCCCCTCCTGGCGCGCCCCAAATTCTTCGAAAAAAAACGCTGCGAGTTATACGAATCAACCGAAGAGGTTCCTGGGGAGACCGGTCTGTAGGAACGCCTCGGCGCCCGCTTCGACGTGGCGTTTTCCGCGCTCCAGGGAGAAAGCCAGGTGCGACGGGAGCAGCGCATCGAATTCGTAGTTCAGCAGCTTCTTCATGGAGGCCGCGCAGTCCTGAATGCTCGAATCGCGGACGTTCTGGAGGACCACCGCACCTCCCCAGAACACCTGGTCCCCTGCGATGAGATAGGTCCGGTCCCGTCCCTTCAGGAGGAGGGAATAGTGGCCGCTGCAGTGACCCGGAGTGGCGATGGACGTGAGTTCCAGACCGCCCACCTCGAACCGGTCCCCGTCCGTCATTTCCTTCTCGACTTCGCAGGCCTCCCAGCGGAAATCCGGCGGGTAGAAGCCGAAGTCTTGGGCCCAGGCCAGTCCCGTCTGCTCCGCGTCCCCGTTTCGGATCGTGGACGCCGCTTCCTTGCCGGCGATGACGGTGGCGCCCAATTCGCGCTTCAGTGGGGCCAGGGCCCCCACGTGGTCGGCGTGATAGTGGGTGACGAAGATCCGGCGGATCTCCCCCGGGTCCAGGCCGTCGTTCTCGATGTTGCTGAGAATCTTCCCGGGCCCGTCGAATCCGGCGTCCACCAGGGCGAGTTCGTCCTCCCCGCGAATCACGAACACGTGGCAGTCCATGCGATTGGAGATGTTGAAACCGGTGTCGCCGCCGCCCACCAGGTAGACGTCTTCCGTCAGCTTCATGTCGATCGGTCCTCAGCACAGGGAACGAACTTGCGGAATGTCATTCCACCAGGGACGGCGCTGCGGCTTTCTGCGCTGCGGCTGCGTCATATTCCGAGGCCAGGCGGGAGTACTCCTGCTCCTTAGCGTCCATCTCCGTCTCGAGCCGATTTCTCTCGTCGCGGATGATCTTGTTGGCGTTGGTCGAGGCCCAGCGCGAGTTGGGAACGTTTTTCAGGCCGTCGTGGAGCCTCTGCACATGCCCCTTGGCCGAGTTCGCAGCCGGCCCTTCCACCACTGCCGCGCGGGCATAGGCCAGCAGGGCGGTATCGTAGTCGTGCGTCCGGGACGCGGCGAACCCGAGACGGAATGCGGCGTAACCGTGTCCGGGATTCATCTTCAGAGTCTGCTTCAGGTGCTCCACCGCCTCCTGGAGGTCCGAAACCGGCTTGTTGGGAGACTTGGTCCACACTTCCAGGATCGAGCGGCCCATTGCATAGTGCGCGTCCGCCGCCCATCCCTGCTTCATGGCGACCCAATCGACCGTGTTCTGGCCCATCGGTTTCTCCAACTGATCCAGCAGTGCGAGGGCCCGGGCGGCGTAGTCGCTGGCTCGCTCGATCCTCTTGCTCTCGGAGTAGATATTGGCCAACGGCGCCAGCAGCTCGACCGTGTCGGGAAGCTCGATCAGAGCCTCTTCTCCGTGACGAATGAAGCGATCGACATCGTTGCGGGAAAAAGCCGCGTTGGCGATGGCAAGGTGGGCCCACGCGGTCAATCCGCTGTCGGGGAACTTCTTGAGGAATCTCTCTGCCAGCCGGCCCTGCTTGCGAACATCCTTCGTCTCTCTGATCTCCTGCCACGCACCGAATTCCGCCCGGGACCGGGGCTTGCCCACCGTGCGGGCTTCGTCCAGCACCTGGTCTTCCACCAACTGTCCTGACTGGTCATCCTCAGACGGTTTCTTGTCCTGAGGCGAGAACGGGTTGGCGGGTGCGGTGGCCACCGTCATGGCCAGCAAGAGAACGGAGAAAAACAGTCGCGGGTTCTTCAACATGACGCCTCACAATACGCTAACCAACGACCATGGGCCATCGGGAGTTGAGCAAGGATTCAAGCCAGCAGTTTGTTCACCACTTCCCCGCCCACGTCGGTCAACCGGAAGTCGCGCCCCTGAAAGCGGTGGGTCAGCCGCAGGTGGTCGATGCCGAAGAGATGGAGGATCGTGGCATGGAAATCATTGATGGAGACGCCCTCCTCCTCCACTCCCCAGCCGATGTCGTCCGTCCTGCCGATGACCTGCCCTCCCTGGATGCCTCCGCCGGCCATGAAGACGCTGAAGGCGAAGGGGTGGTGGTCCCGGCCGGTGTTGATTTCGTCTTCTCCCCCGTTGTTCTCCGCCAACGGGGTCCGGCCGAATTCCGCGGCCCAGACGACCAGCGTCTCGTCCAGCATGCCGCGCTGCTTCAAGTCCTGTATGAGCGCGGCGACCGGCTGGTCGACGATCTGGCAGTTGACGGGCAATTGGCTGTCCAGACTGCTGTGATGATCCCATGAGGCGTGATAGACGTTGACGAATCGTACGCCCCGTTCCACCAGGCGGCGCGCCAAAAGGCAGTTGCGTCCGTAGGTGGCGAACACCCCGTTGCTGAAGCCGCGTCCGCGGCTGCCCTCGGGATCCTTCCGGTTGACTCCGTACATCTCCAGGGTCTTTTCGCTCTCCTGGGAGAGGTCGATGAGTTCCGGCGTCGCGGCCTGCATTCGGTAGGCCAACTCGTAGGAGGCGATTCGAGACAGGATCTCGGGGTCGCGGGACTGCTTGTAGTGCTGCCGGTTGAGCTGCTTCAAGGCTTCCAGGCTCCGGCGCTGGCACTCGTGCGGCAGGCCTTCCGGATTGGACAAATGCAGCACCGGGTCTCCCTGGTTCCGGAAGAGCACTCCCTCGTAACTGGAAGGCAGGAAACCGCTGGACCAGTTGGACGCTCCTCCGCTGGTGCCGCGGCCGGCGGTCAGGACCACGTAACCGGGAAGGTCCTCCGACTCGCTGCCCAGGCCGTAGTTGATCCAGGAACCCATGGACGGACGGCCGAAGGTGGGCACCCCCGAATTCATCATCAACTGCCCCGGGTGATGGTTGAAGGCCTCGGTATGCATGGACCGGATCAAGGCGATGTCATCGGCGCAACCGCCGATGTTGGGCAGATAGTCCGATATCCGGATACCCGACTCGCCATGCCTGCGGAACTTGGCATTGCTGCCCATCAGCACGGCCGACTCCTTCTTGATGAAGGCGAACCGGACCTTCTCCAGCATCGACTCGGGCATGGGCTGCCCGTTCAGCTCCGTCAGTTTCGGCTTGGGGTCGAAGAGATCGATCTGGCTGGGGGCGCCGGCCATGAAGAGAAAAATGCAGCTCTTGGCCTTGGCCGGGAAATGGGTGGACTGCATCCCTTTGCGGACGGCCTCGGCGGCTTTCGCCTGCCCCAGCAATCCCTGCTCGGCCAGCATCGCCGTCAGGGCGATACCGCCCAGACCGCTGGCGCCGCTGGTCAGGAAGTCCCGGCGCGATTCCAGAATTTTTTTCCGCCAAGAGCTCATGTCCTACTCCCGAGTGACAAATTCGTCCAAGTTGAGAATGGTGCGCGCCACCGCCGTCCACGCGGCGGCCTGCTCTTGCGACAATTCGCCGGGGAATCCCGGTCCCGCCACCTTGCCGGCCGCCCCCTCCTCTGCCGTGAAGACCTGTTCCTGATCCCCCAACAGCTTCGTCAGCACGCTCATCTCCACGGGGTCCGGCTCTCTCGCCAAAGCTCGCCGAAACGCATAGCGAAGCCGGTCCTCGTCCGTGGACTTCACCTCGGAGGTGATCTGCTTGGCGAACGACCGGGCGCACTCGAAGAAGACGTCGTCGTTGAGCAGCGTCAGCGCCTGTAGCGGCGTGTTGGAACGGGTTCTTCGGAGGCAGGCGGTGTTGGAGTCCGGGCTGTCGAAGGTCATGAGCATGGGATATGGAACCGTGCGCTGAAAATGAATGTAGAGCCCGCGGCGGAATTTGTCGGTGCCGGGACTCTCAGGCCAGTCGACTCCCGAACTGTAGCCGACCTCCGCCACGTCCTTCGGCAGCGGAGGACGAATGCTGCGGCCGCCGACCCGTCTTTCCAGCAACCCTCCCACGGCCAGGAAGAGATCCCGGGTGATTTCCGACTCCACGCGGAATCGATTCTGGCGGGTCAGCCAAACGTTGTTCGGATCGGTCTTGAGAAGCTCCGGGTCCACTTGGGAGGATTGTTGATAGGTCGATGACAGGACGATCGTTTCGATCAGGTCCTTGCGGCTCCAGCCCAGATTCACGAACTCGCGGGAGAGCCAGTCCAACAGTTCGGGATGGGAGGGCTTATCGCCGCGGGTCCCGAAGTCGTCGCTGGTCGCCACCAGTCCCCTGCCGAAGAGCTTTTCCCAGATTCGATTGACCTCGACGCGGGCCGTGAGCGGATTGGCGGGGTCCACGATCCAACGGGCCAGATCGAGCCGGTCCGGCCGTTCTCCCCGCCACCGCATGGGAGGCAGAACGCCCGGGGTTCCCGGCATCACCTGCCGGCCCTTGCGCAGAAAATCGCCCCGGACATGGATATGGGTCTTGGGTGGCTCCGGGTTCTGGGCGATGGTCTGGGCCTGGGTTTCGGGCACCTGCGGCATCGCCTTGTGATGCCCTTCCAGAGCGGCGTTCCATTCCCGCATCCGCGGCTGCTGGTCGACGGCGTAGTCCAACAGCAATGCCGTCTGCTCGGCGGACCGGTCCTTCGGCTTCACGGCCAGCACCCGCTCCACGTCGATCGGAACGAGAGACTTCAGCGACATCCTCGGGGCGGTCGTCGCCGAAAGCCGGAACCGGCCCATGGTCCGGTGGTCGCCGAGGCGCTGCTCCAGCGTGAAATTGAAGGTGGTGCCGGAAGAGGAGCCGGCATCCTCCTTGAGGATCACGACGATCTGGCGGTTGTGGTTCGGCCCCTTGAGTCCGCCCGGCGACCAGCCGGTCACCTCTTTCCCGTCGACGGCTCGAGAGACCTCGAACCCGTCCAGTTCCTGCAGGGAGACCGCCGAATCGATCTCCAGCTTTCGCGGTTCCTTGCCGGCTTCAGCCGGTGGAACTTCGATGCGCACTTCCGACAGTGCGAAATTCCCTTGAGCGGCCCGGCCCGGACCCGAATTCGGCAGCGTCGAGTCCTTGAGCGCCTCGATCCGGAACGCGGTGATCCCGGCCAGCGAGCTCCTGACCTCGACCTTGTAGTTGTTGTGGGCGGGATTGTCGCCCCGGACCAACAGGCTGCCGTCCTCCTGCTTGACCAGTTCGGTCTCCTTGGAGTCGGTGGCGGTGAAGCTGACGGGATCGAGCATCTGCCACTGGCCCAGCAGAGGATAGGGGTTGCGGGCCTCCCAATCGGCCAGCTTCGGGGTCAGCTCCTCCACCAGAGGCTCTCTGGCGGCCTCCATCTTCCCGACCAGCATCTCCTGCCTCAGGTCCCAATCCCGCTTGGCTCTTCGATACGCCTCCAGCTCCGGCTCCAGGATCGCCGGGATGTTCCTTTCCTCCGCCTCGTTGAGAAAGGCGAAGAGCTCGTAGTACTCCTGCTGAGAAAGCGGATCGTACTTGTGGTCGTGGCACTGGGAGCAGGCCATGGTCAGGCCCAGGAAGACGGAGGAGGTGGTGTTGGTCCGGTCCACGATCTGCTCGATCCGGAACTGCTCCTTGTCGACTCCCCCCTCGCGGTTGGTGAGGGTGTTGCGGTGAAACCCGGTCGCCACGCGCTGTTCGGTGCCCGCATCCGGCAGCAGGTCCCCGGCCATCTGCTCGATGACGAACCGGTCGTAGGGAAGGTCCCGATTGATGGCCTCGATGACCCACTCCCGGTAGCGCCAGGCGTGGGGACGGGGGCGATCCTTCTCGAATCCGTCGCTGTCGGCGTAGCGGGCCAGGTCCAACCAATGGCGTGCCCACCGCTCTCCGTAATGGGGCGAGGCGAGCAACTGGCGGACCAGCCGTTCATAGGCGTTGGGAAGGGGGTCGCTGACGAACGCCTCCACCTCGGCGGGCGTGGGAGGGAGTCCCAGCAGATCCAGGTGGAGCCTGCGGACCAGAGTCTCCCGGGTAGCACGGGGAGAGGGCTGAAGTCCCCGTTTTTCCAGGGCCTCCAGCACGAACGAGTCGATGGGGTTCCGGACCCGGTCCGGGTTGCCCGCCTTTGGGACTGCGGGGTCGCCGAGCTCCTGAAACGACCAGTGGCCCTTCCCTTCCGCCTGAAGGCCGGTGTCCTCGCCGGCGTCTTCCGCGGGCCAGGAAGCTCCCTGATCGATCCAGGCGCGCAGCCGGTCGACCAGGTCGGCGCTCAGGGGTTCGCCTTGAAGCGGCATGACCATGCCGCCGGTTCCGGAGACCAGGTCCATCAACCGGCTGGCCGAGCTGTCGCCCGGGACGATGGCGGGACCCGACGCGCCGCCCTTCAGGGCCGATTCCCGGAGATCGAGGCGCAATCCTCCGGCCGCCTGCCCGGGACCGTGGCAATGGTGGCATCGCTGGCTGAAGATGGGCTCGATGTCCCGTTTGAATTCCAGTGTTTCGGTCGGCTCGTTCCGGCCCAGGCCGGGTGCGGCCAGAAGCGCGAACGAGAGCAGAACCAGTCCCGAATACCACCACCGATCAATCAGCATAAGTCTCTCAACGATATGGATTTGGCGCGATTTTACCAAAACCCCCTTGAACCGGGAAGATGCAGGGGCGACCCTTGTGGCCGCCCTCTCCGCGCCGGCAACCGGGATCGACCGGGCGCCGCCCCGCTAATGCCGCGCCATGTCCGGGCAGTTGACCAGGTCTTCGTCTGGCTCGAACAGAAGAGGGCACCCGCAAGGGGTGCCCCTGCGGGATTCCAATTCGCGGCTCGACCAATTCCACTTGCCAGCGGACTTTCCAAGGATCAAGCTCTCCATACCCTATCCTGCCGGCGCCTTCCTGTTCTACGACGCCATGGAGGGAAGGGAGTAAGGAGGCCAGCTCATGAGATCGAACCAGGACTGGAACCGCCGCAGGTTTCTCGGGACCGCTTTGCTCACGCCTGCGATGACCGGGAGTTCATTCACGACGCCGACGATTTCGAAAGGTCCTGCCGGAAAACCGAACCTGGTCATCGACAACCATGGACACATCGGCGCCCTGAAGCCCGAGGATCTCGTGGAGGGCTACAATCCACAGCTCGACCGCACCATCTTCGAGGTCACCAACTCCAAGCTCGGGCTATCCGCCCGCGAGCTGATCGAAGTGATGGATGCACACGGTGTGGACATGGCAGTGCTCCACACGCTGAGGGTCTGGGCCAACAAGTACCAGGCCCGAGTGCTGCGAGAGTTTCCCAACCGGTTCATTTCCGTGTGCAAGCTGGACGAGCAGAAGGCGTACACGACGGAACAGGTGGACAAGCTTCACCGCTACGTCGGAGATTGGGGGTTCCGGGGGTTGTACTACGATCCTCCACCCGGCTCCGACGGCCACGACAAACTGGCCACCTCCAAGTACGATCCCTTGTGGAAGGCGGTGGATTCCCTGAAGATCACCGTCTCCTTCGTGACTTACACCGGCAGTCCCTCCATCGGCTACGGATCGAATTTCGAGAGCCTGTGGCCCATTCTCCTGCGCCTGCTCGATAAATTCCCCGACCTTCCGGTGGTGATCGTCCATGGCATCCCGCCGAAGCCCTGCCTGCAGCCCGACAACTCGGTCAAGCTCCCGGAGAAGGCTATCCGGCTGGTCAAGGAACACGACGTGACCCTCGGCATTCTGCCGGGGCACATGGACTATGGACCCAATGACGAAGTCCTCAAGAGCTTCTACGACAACTTCGGGCCGAAACGACTGGCCTGGGGTTCGGAATTCGTCAAGATTGGCCTGAGTAGTCCAAGCGAGTACTCACGGCGGTTCCGCTACCTGCAGAACCGTTGTCCCTACATGTCCCAAGAGGATCTGAGCCTCATCCTCGGAGGGAACGTCCAGCGCCTCTACCGGCTGGAGCCGAAGGCGGCCGGCCTGCGGTTTCCGCCACGGAGATAGACAAATTTTCAACGTGTCTATGGTACAATTCGGATCAGTCGTACGCCTACGGAGATCTCTATATGCGGACCATTCCGGCGCTTCTGATTCTCGCTGTTCTTTCGGTTCAACTCGAAGCCGCAGATCCACCTGCCAGGCCCAAGCTGATCTCCCTGTATCCCCTGGGTGGACAAGCCGGAGAGACGGTCGAAGTCGAGCTTGTCGGCAAGTTTCTGGACCCGCTCCAGGTGGCTTGGTTCTATTACGATCAGTTGGAGGCGGAGGTCCTGAAGTTGGAACGGACCGGGGAGGCCGAGAAAGAGGGGGCCGGCCAGGAGGAGGGCGCCGGGACCAGGCACTATCAGGGGAAATACCGCGCGTTTCTGAAGGTTCGTATTGCCCCCGACGCCGATTTGGGAGCCCATTACTTCAGGGCCGTGACCCCCGGCGGAATATCCAACCCGCTGAGGTTCCGGGTCACCTCCGAGCCCAACGTCCGCGAAATCGACGCCAGACACAACGAGTTGGACACGGCTCAACCCATCGACTCCATTCCTTCCGTGGTTCACGGCCGGCTGCCCGAGCTGGGCGAGGTGGACTTCTACGCGTTGCAGGCCACTCGCCACCAGGTGCTCTGCTTCCAGGTGGACTTCTTTTCGAGTACCGCTCCCCTCGGCCTTTGGACGTTCCGGCCGAAACTGAGCATCCATGAGCGGAAAGGCAGTTGGTTCGACCCCGGCCGCGACAACCGGCTGGTCATCAACGACCCCATGCAGCATCGGCCGACCTTGGCCTACAAGTTCCCCCGGGACGGCGAGTTCTTTCTGGCGGTGGCTGAGGTTTCGGGAAAAATCGGGATGTTCGAGAACCCCGGATACCAGTTGCGGGTTTTCCCCGCCGGGAGTTCCGGCGAGGAATCCTGCGCCTTCGTGCCCGATCAGCCGGCCCATGACGGTCCCCTGAAATGGACCTGGGCGGGAGAGGCTCCCCAATCCCTCGTGCCCATGGTGTCCGAACGGGACTTCGCCCGGAAGATCGAAGCGGATTGGATCGAGAACCTCCGGGCCCGGAGCGTTCGCGAGGATTCCAGCGAGGAATCCGGCGGAGGCGTCTCGTTCGAATCGTTCGCCGAGCAGGAGCCGAACGACCGGTTGGGCCAGGCTCTCGAAGTGGGGGCCATCCCCGCGGCTCTGGAAGGGACCATCGGCGAGCCGGGCGACATCGACACCTTCAAGTTCAAAGTGGCCGATGGAGCCCTCGTGGCCTTCGAGATCGAGACCCCGCTCAAGAGACCCTCGTTTTTCGTCCCTTGGATGAAGGTCACGAACGCCGACGGCGAGGAAGTGGTCGAGAACCTCAATAAGGTCTGGGGCAGAAGCGGCAATTTCGTCGTCAAGTACCTGGAGGCGAAGACGACCTACAGCTTCGAAAAGGGGGGCGAGTACACCGTCCAGGTTCGCGACATCACCTCCCGCAAGGGAGGTTCCGATTTCAGGTATCGACTGCTGGTTCGGGACCAGGTTCCACACGTTGGAGCGATCCGGCCCGAGGAGGATCACGTCAGGATCACTCCGGGACAGGCGAGTACGCTGGAACTGTCGGTGGACTTGGAAGAGGGATTCCACGGCGACGTTCTGCTCAGCGTCGAGAACCTTCCTCCCGGCGTGAAAGCGTTCCCGGTAGTGGCGCGGCCGAAGCAGGCCCGGTCGACGGAGGACCTCCCCCCGCTGAGGGATCAGAAACGCTTCCGGCCGGCCACGCAAAGGGCCATGATCGCGTTGATGGCCGACCCCGGCGCCGCGCCGAGCCGCAGACCCTGGCTCATCGATCTTACGGCCCGGCCCATCAAGGGGGGAGAAATGGGTGAAGCATTCGCCATCGGAACGCTCCCGCTGCTGGTGGATGGGAAGGTGAAAAAGCAGCAGCTCGCCGCGAACCGGTAGGAGTTGCAAGGAATACGCACCGTGAGACTCGAAGAGATGAGATTCACCAGCGGCTTCGGCGGTTCGCCAACGGTCATGCTGTTGCTGCTGGCCGTCGTCTTGAGCCTGTCCGCCGCATCCCTCCAGGGAGAGCCGTTGCGGCCGGCCGGCAGCCACGCCCTGACCCTCGTCTCCGTCGAGATGTTCCCCGAGAAGGTGGACCTGAGAGGAGTGGAGCCTTCGCAGCGGTTCGTGGTGCTCGGCACCTTCTCCGACGGGCTGCAGCGAGACGTGACCTCGCGCAGCAGTTTCGACGTCGAGAACGACGAGGTTGCCAAGATCGAGGGAACGTCCCGAATCGTCGGCGTCTCACAGGGCGAGACCCGGGTCCGGGTGGAGATCGAGGGGCATTTTGCGGAAGCGTCGGTCCGGGTCCAGGACCTGGTCCGGGAGAAGACCTACAGCTTCAGCCGGGACATCGGTTCGATTCTCACCAAGCACGGATGCAACAGCAGCGACTGTCACGGCGGCGTCAAGGGGCAGGGCGGATTCAAGCTCTCGCAGAACACCCTCTATCCCGAGGACGACTACAAGTGGATCCTGGAGGGCGGCACCTTCCACGTCCTCACGGACAAGTCGGACGACCCGAAGGTCCCCCGGATCGACTTGAAGGAACCGGAGAAGAGCCTGCTGCTGATGAAGCCGACCATGGCCGTAGCTCATGGAGGCGGGCCCAAATTCGCTCAGGATTCTCCCGATTACCGGACCATTCTCGGGTGGATACAAGCCGGGGCTCCTTTCGGTGATGCGGCCGATCAAGGGTCCGCCGGAGTCGACGGGGTGGAGGTGTTTCCCAGGAAGTTCGTGCTGGAGCCGGGAGGAACCCAGCAACTCGTCGTGATGGCTCATCTTTCGGACGGGCGGAGCGAGGACATCAGCGACCAGGTGCTCTACTCCTCCATCAATCCGGCGATCGTGAACGTCGGCAACGACGGGACGGTGAAGGCGGTCGGCAAAGGAGAGACGGCGATCATGATCCGCGCAGCCGGTCACGCGGTCAGTGCGCTTGCCGGCGTGATCACCGACCTGGTCCCGAACTATCCCGCGGTTTCCGAAAACAACTACATCGACGAATACGTCTTCGGCAAACTCCGGCGATTCAACATCGTTCCTTCGGACCTTTCGAGCGACGCCGAGTTTCTGAGGCGCGTGTGCCTCGATCTGGCCGGCACGCTGCCGCCCCCCAACCGCGTCCGTGAGTTCCTGGCTTCCACCGACCCGCAGAAGCGGGAAAAACTGATCGAGACGCTGCTGGACTCCCCCGAATACGTCGACTACTGGACGTTCCGTTTCTCTCAATTGTTTCGAGTGGGCCGCCTGGTGAACGGCGGCACGACCGAGTTCAACGCGGCGTATTGGGAATGGATCCGGGACGGCGTCCTCGACGGAAAACCTTACGACCAGATGGCCCGGGAACGGATCTCCGCGCAGGGATGGGACGGCCCGTCCCGCCACTTCACCCGGTTCGCCACCGAGAACGACCCCACCGGTCCCCAAGAGGTGATGGGGGAACAGATCCGGCTTTTCATGGGCCGCCGGCTGGATTGCGCCCAGTGCCACAACCACCCCTTCGACAGTTGGAGCCAGGACCAGTTCTGGGGCCTGACGGCGTTTTTCGGCAGCCTGGTTCAAGTCGGCTGGTCTGACGAGACCGACATGGTGATCTTCGACAACCCCGCCGGCCGGGACTACGCCTGGGGCCAGTCGGAAGACGTCGCCAAGGTCATTCATCCGCGGACCAAGAAAGAGGTGAACGCGACCTTGCCCGACGGCACCCCGCTACCCCCGGAAAGGAAGTTCGATCCGCGGATGGCCCTGGCGGAATGGATCACCGGTCATCCCCACTTCGCGGAAGCGGCGGTGAACCGCATCTGGAGCTACTTCTTCGGGCGAGGGATCGTCGATCCGGTGGACGACTTCCGATCCACCAATCCCCCTTCGCACCCGGATCTGCTCGCCGCCCTGGCCGATGACTTCAGGAACCAGGGACATGACCTGAAGAAGCTGATCCGGACCATCGTCCGCTCGCGGGCCTATCAACTGACGTCAGTCCCCAACGAGACGAACCGGCATGACACGACGAATTACTCCCACTTCCAGCCTCGGCCGCTCGACGCCGAGCTGTTCCTGGACGCCATCTCCTTCGTGACGGGAGTGACCGACGAGGAGTATCTGGACACGACGAGAGGCCATGAGCCCGTAGGAACCCGGGCCATGAACCTGAAGAACTGGTCCATCGACCACAGCATGTTCATGGAGGTCCATGGCCGTTACGACCGGGCCGGCAAGCCCTCCCGAACCGGACCCACCCTGTTGCAGGCCCTGCACTCCTTTTCGGGCCGGACCTACAACGAGAAACTGGGGCGCGAAGGAGGAAGGCTGGACCGATTTCTCCGCAGCGGACGCTCCAACAGGGAGATCGTGGAAGAACTGTATCTGCTTGCGTTCACCAGGTTTCCGAGCCAGGACGAACTTGATCGCCTGCTGCGGTTGCTCGAGGAAAGCCCTTCCCGGAAGACGACCCTGGAGGATCTGACCTGGGCTCTGATCAGTTCCCGGGAGTTTGCGTACAACCACTGACCGCCACATGGCGCCTATGAGCTCTTTGCGAAGCCGCCCACGGAGAAACCAACGATGTTGAGAAAATCAGGTTGCCTGGATTCCAGGCTCGCGAGTCGAAGGGACTTCTTGCGATTGGGCTCCCTCAGCCTGCTGGGAGCCAACCTCACGCATTACCTTCAGTTCAAGAGCCTGATGGCGAGTGCGGGAGTGGATATCGAGAAGGAGGCCACGGCGAAATCGATCATCCTGCTCTGGCTCGAGGGTGGACCGAGTCATATCGACACGTACGACCCCAAGCCCAACAGTTCGTTCAAGCCGATTTCCACCAACGTTCCGGGGATTCAGGTGACGGAGCTCTGTCCTCTCGTCGCGCAGCAGATGGACAAGATCGCCGTCGTCCGGTCCGTCCGTACGGAGGAAGCCAACCATTTCGAGGGCACACACAACGTGCTCACCGGGCATCGTCCCAGTGCCGCCATGGCGTTCCCCAGTGTCGGCTCCATCATCACCAAGGAGTTGGGGCCCATAAACACCATGCCCCCGTACGTCCTGGCCCCCCAGTTCGACGTGGACCGGCAATACGAGCAGCTCTTCAAGAGCGCGCACCTGGGGTCGCAATACGATCCGTTGATCCTGGGCGACCCGACGGGGTGCAGCTTCAAGGACATCAGCACCGTCTGTGACCCCGACTTCGGGGTCGCCGATCTGTCGCTCCCCAAGGGGTTGCCGGTGGAACGGGTGGAGTCCCGGCTTTCCATGCTGCAGATGGTTGATTCCGCCTACCGCAAGAAGGTGGAAATGGCCGAGTTCGCCGCCATGGACGGTTTTCGTGAGCAGGCGCTGCAGATGATTCTGACACCGGAGGTCCGGGAAGCGTTCGAACTCACCCGGGAGCCGGAAAAAGTTCGCAACGCCTACGGCAGGAACGGCTTCGGCCAAAGCGTGCTCCTGGCCCGGCGCCTGGCGGAACGGGGGTCCCGTTTCGTGACGGCGGCCGGCTACAAGTTCAACGAGTGGGATACGCACGGGAACAACGACAAGCAGCACAAGGACGCGTTGGTTCCGCCGCTCGACCAGGCCCTCTCCGCCCTGTTGGTCGACCTGGACGAGAGGGGAATGTTGGACTCGACGATGGTCATCGTCATGGGCGAATTCGGCCGGACGCCGAACCACAACGCAAGTGGCGGACGGGACCACTGGCCCCATGCCTGGACCTTGCTCATGTCCGGCGGCGGAGTTGAGGGAGGTCAGGTCCTCGGAGCCAGCGACGAAAAGGGCGCCCACGTGGCGGAGCGGGAGGTTTCCATCGGCGACATCTTCGCAACCGTCTACAAGGCCATGGGAATCGACTGGACCAAGGAGTACATGACCCCCATCGGACGCCCCATAAAAATCGCCAACTCCTTCGAAGACAAAACTGGCAAACCCATCCCCGAACTCCTCGGCTAGTGAGTCACGTCTTCCACACGCCGAGGAGTATCCATGTTGCAAGTGAAGGAG
>JAJDTT010000017.1 GCA_022827025.1 Acidobacteriota bacterium | reverse complement strand
CGGCTCAGAATGTACGCTTCCAACTACCGGAGCGCACAGGCGCTCCAAACTCGGGTGGAGTCCAGCATCCTGGACGGCACCTGGAAGCAGCTCAGGCAGGAACTCGCCGGTGGGAAACGCACCATCTGGACGGTGCACAGCTTCTACCAGCGATTTCTCAAGGAGTACTGCAAACCTCGCATGCGCTCCTGGCGGAGCTACGAGGGTTCGTTCAAGAGCCTCAATGCCATGCTGGGGAACATTCCCCTGAAGGAGTTCCAACGCAAAGACCTGCACCGCTACGTCGCTCAGAGGAAGAAGCAGGTCTAACCGGCCAAGGTGAACCGCGCCATCGCCGCCATCAGCAACCTGTTTTCCTACGCGCTGGAGTGCGGGGAAATCGACACGCACCCGCTGGTTCGGTTCCCCAAACTGAAGGAGCCGAAGAAGGTCTTCCGGCCTTTGACGGTTCAGCAGTTCCGCGACCTGGTCGAGGCGGCGGACAATCCCTATCTGCAAGCCATGATCGCAGTGATCGGCGAGACGGGGATCCGAAAGGGAGAAGCTCTGTCGCTCAACTGGAAACGGGTGGACCTGGGGCGGGGATTACTCTGGGTGGAACTCACCAAGAACGACGAGACCAGGGAGAATCCGCTTTCGCAGTACGCCACGGGATACTTGGCCGGGCTGGTTCGATACCTGAACACTCCATACGTGTTCGTCAACAGCCGGACGGGGACGAGATGAGTGAATCCCGACAAGCTGTTGCGTCGCGCTGCCGAGAGAGTGGGGTTGAAAGTCGGATTTCACGATCTGCGGCGATTCCGCTGCAGCCAGTGGCTGATTCAGGGTGTGGACGTGAGGACGGTGCAGAAGCTGATGGGGCACTCGGCTATCAGCACGACTATGCGGTATGCGGGGTACGTTAGTTCCAACGCGCTTGCAAATATTCGGGAGGCACAGGCGAACGAAAACTCACAAACGCAAGAGGCAACAAACAGGCAACGGGTAGGGAACAAGGGGGGACTGCCGCCTCCCCTAACCCCCCTGGTCGGCGGCAAGGATGCCGCCGCTCCCAGTCGGCGACTAGGAAGTCGCCGCTCCAATCGGCGCCCGGAAGGACGCCGTTCCCAGTCGGCGCGTGAAACACGCCGCTCGGCGCGTAAAACACGCTCCTATTCGGCTTGGGCTCTGGCGACGGCCCGGCCGGTGGCTTCGATCAGGCCGTCGACGTCCTCGGCGGTCATGGGGAGCGAGAGGCAGCACATGCCCAGGGTGTGGCCCAGGAAGTAGCCCTCTTCCAGCAAGGCCAGGAAGGTGGGAGACACCAGCGAGCCGTCGACGGCGGCCAGGTCGCGGTAGTTTCGCAGTTCCCGGTCGCTGAAATAGATGCTGAAGACGGAGCCGGTGTTGACGCACTGGGCGGCGATCCCCTTCCGGGCGAACATCTCGTTGAGTCCGCCGGTGAGCCGGTCTCCCAGACGGTTCAGGTGGTCGCACGCCTGAGGCGTCAGTTCCTGGAGCATGGCCAGGCCGGCCGTCATGGCCAGGGGATGGGAGCTGAAGGTCCCGCTCTGGGAGAAGCCCGACGGCGGTTTGCTGTTGTCCAGGAGGTCCATCATGTCGGCCCGGCCTCCGAACGCACCCACGGGAAAGCCGCCTCCCACGATCTTTCCGAAGCAGGTCAGGTCCGGATCGATGCCGAAAACCGCTTGCAGTCCGCCTGGCGAAGAGCGGAAGGCGACGATCTCGTCGAAGATGAGGAGGACGCCGTTCTCGCGGGTGATTCGGCGGACCGCCCGGGCAAACTCGGGCCGGATGTTCAGGATCCCGCACTTGGGATCGAAGATGACGCAGGCCAGATCGTCCCGGTTCTCCACTATGAGCCGTTCCACCGCCTCTTCGTCGTTGTAGGGCAGGACCACGACCTCATCGGCCACGCTGGGGGAACTCCCGCCCGCACCGGGGACCGAGTTCGGCGCATTGGCCGGGCCCGCCTTGGCCAAGGGCGGCGCCACGCTGACTTCCACCGGATCGTGACTCCCGTGGTACCCGCCTTCGAACTTGGCGATCTTCGGCTTGCCGGAAAACCCGCGTGCCAGCCGGATCGCGTGCAGGGTGGCTTCGGTTCCCGAGTTGACGAACCGGATCCGGTCCACGGAGTCGACCCGGCGGCACATCTCCTCGGCGATGTCCGCTTCCGGCCCCATGGGAGCTCCCACGGCCAGGCCTCTGGACATCTGGGCCAGGACGGCCTCCATCACCCGGGGATGGTTGTGCCCCAGCACCTGGGCGGTGTGATGATTGGCGCAGTCCAGGTACCTGTTCCCGTCCACGTCCCAGAGATAGCGGCCCTCTCCCCGCTCCATGGCAAGCGGATAGGGACGATAGTAGTAGGCCCCCTTGGCCGGACCGGCCGTGTACGAAGTTCCCCCTTCGTACATCTCCCGTGACCGGGGCGTCCGGGCTCGATAACTTTCCGCAATCGTGGCAACGCTCTGAGTCATGAATTTCTCCTCAATCAAGTTTTGGAAACGCCGGAATCACAAACCCGCGAAAGAATATACCGGCGCCCCGAGACTGTCGACCAACAGGCACTTCATGCGTCAATTCCTTCCCGAGTCCCGGCAGCCCTTCTCTTCGTCCACGTAGCGAAGGAGCCAGAGGCCGGCGGCGAAGAAGAGGAGCATGGTCGACATGCCCACCCTCTGGGAGTTGAATTGGCTGGTCAACACGCCCACCAGGAAAGGTCCCAGGAATGCGGTCGCCTTGCCCGAGAAGGCGAAGAGGCCGTAGAACTCGTTCTCCTTCTCGCGGGGGACGAAACGGCCCAGGAGCGAGCGGCTGGCGGACTGGTTGGGACCGGAGCAGATGCCGACCAGGATGCAGGCGCCCCAGAACATGGGGCGGCTGGTGGTCAGGATGGCGACGAGGGCGGCGATGATGAGTCCCCAGAGGCTGATCTGGATGGTCCGCTTCCCGCCGATCCGGTCGTCCAGGTGGCCCAGGAAGAAGGCGCCGACGCCGGCCGCCACGTTCAAGGCGAGGCCGAAGATCATCAGCTCCGAGAAGGTGAAGCCGAAGGTCCCGGTGGCGTAGATGCCGCCGAAGGCGAAGATGGTCACCAGGCCGTCGTTGTAGAGCAGCCGGGCCAGCAGCAGCTTGGAGATCTCCCGGTAGCGGCGCACGTCGCGGAAGGCGACCGCCAGGTGGCGGAAGGAGGACGATAGCATCCGGTACGACAACGGGGCTCGAGGCTGGGTCTCCCGTACCCAGAGCAACAGGGGCAGGGTGAAGACCACATACCAGGCGGCGACCAGCAGGTTGGTGGCTCGAATGTGGGCGCCGGCCTCCCGGCTGAAACCGAACCAGGGAACCTCCGCATCCACGAAGCCGACGAAGGCGACGGCCATGGCGGCGAGTCCGCCCACGTAACCCAGCGACCACCCGTATCCGGATACGCGCCCGATGCGGTCCTGCCGTGCGATATCCGGCAACAACGCGTTGTAGAAGACCAGCGCCAGCTCGAAAGAGATGTTGGCCAGGGTGAACCAGAGCAGGGCCTCGAAGACCTGCCCCGGAACCGGAAAATAGAGCATGGCCGTGAAGAGGACGCAGGCGACGGTCCACAGCAACAGGAAGGACTTGCGGTAGCCGCCCCGGTCCGCGACCACTCCCAGAATCGGCGACAGCACAGCCACGGCCAGGGCGGTGACGGTGACGGCCCGGGACCAGGACAGCGTCCCCGAGATCGTGTCGGGGGCAATGGCCTGGGTGAAGTAGGAGGCGTAGATGAAGGTCACCACCAGCGTGGTGAAGGGGGAGTTGGCGAAGTCGTAAAAGCACCAGGAAAGGACGGCCCGGCGAGAAGCGGGTGCTCCATCCGCCGGCAAGGTGCCTGCTGTCCGGTCCAACATCCGCCGCTATCCTACCTGAGTCTGGAAGGAGCGGCGTCCTTCCGGGCGCCGAGGAGTATCCATGTTGCAATGGGAGCGGCGTCATCCGGAGCGGCGTCGTCCTCGGCGCCGTCTTACGACCTCGCATTCAAAAAAAACCGGGCGGCCGCATCGTCTCTCCCTCCCTCAGCTCGTCCCCCCCGCACGGCGCGAA
>JAJDTT010000294.1 GCA_022827025.1 Acidobacteriota bacterium | reverse complement strand
TCCAGTATGCCAAGGCCTTGACCTCCGGCTACTTTCCTCTGGGCGGAATCGGCGTCAGCGAGCGGATCGCCCAGGTCATGGACGAAGGAAAGTCGACCTGGATGCACGCCTACACCTACAGCGCCCACCCCGTCGGGTGCGCCGTCGCCCTGGCCAACCTGGACATCATCGAGGGAGAGGACTTCCCTTCCCAGGCCGCCGAGAAGGGGCGCTACCTGCTGGACGGTCTCCGGTCGGCGCTGGGACACCATCCCCACGTGGGCGAGGTCCGCGGTCTGGGTCTCATGGCCGGAATCGAGCTGGTCCGGGACAAGGCGACCAAGGCCGAGTTTCCCGCCGCCGAGAAGGTGGGGATCCGGGTCCACCAGGCGGCCCAGGAGCGGGGGCTCTTCAGCCGCCTGCGGCAGGACGTCTTCTGCCTCGCTCCGCCCGTCATCATCAGCCGGTCGCAGATCGACCGCGTCGTCGAGATCATGACCGAGTCCGTGGGCGAGGTCCTGGGTTAGCGCCCCCATACGTCCCTGTCTCCAGGAGGAAACCATGAAAAGTGTCCTCGTGTGCCTGCTGCTGCTCTCTCCCCTGACCTGCCGGGGTGAGAACCGACTCTTCGTCCTCCAGGGGGAGGAAGCCATCCTGGAGGTCGACATCGACGACGAAGGAAACGCCCGGCAAGTCCGGACGTATCGGGAACGGGACCTGCCCGGCGTCTTCCCGGCGCAGTCGCTGGAAATGCGGGACGGCAACATCCTGGTCGCCTACGACGGGCAGAAGCGCCAGACGGCTCGGCTGCTGTATCGCCGTTCACAGGGCCTGACGAAATACGGCGGCAACCCGGGACAGGCCTCCGACCTCGCCGGCCGGCGGCTGGAAGAGACCGATACGGCGCAGAATTTCCGCAGCGGCAGCCGCCTCTACTCCGAGAGCGGCGGCGGTCACTACCGCGACCGCCAGCGGCTCGCCCGGCTGCAAGAGGCCGCCGGGAGCCGCTACGGGGACATCTTCGTCCTGGACGACGCCGCTTTCGGAGTGGCTGCGGACCGGATCGACCTGCTCTCCGGCGACGACGCGGGCACCCTGGACGCAAAGGAAGCACTGGCCATGCCGGGCAGCCGGCTGACAGCGGCCACGGTGAGCCCCTGGGGAGAGGTCTTCATCTCCGACGAGTCCCAACCCGCGATTCACCGGCTTCGACTCCAAGACGGCGCGCTGGTCGCCAACGGGACATTGACCCATCCCGGCCTCAGGGTTCCCCGCGGGCTGGAGTTCACCCGGGACGGCGAACTGCTGGTGGCCAACTCGGGACCCGGACCCGACGGGGTGCTCCGCTTCGAATTCGCGACGGTCGACTTCAACTGGAGGGCGATGCCCAAGGGAGGAATCGACCTGGACGGGAAGGGCGCGTCCGATCTGGTCCTGGCCCGGACCGTGGGCTACGTCCTTTCGGAGAAGCAGACTCCTCTGATCAAGTTGAGTCCCGAGCAGGCGGGCGGCCATTACGGGATCTCCCAAGTGGGCCTGGTGCTTCCGGGCAGGAATTCGGAGGCCGCCATCATCGCCCTGGTCCAGTACGAGCCCGGCGGCTACACGCCCGTGCACTACCATCCCGACATGGAGCAGGCGGAAATCGTCGTCTCCGGCAGAGCCATCTGGGAGGTGGGCGAGTTCGAACGGGAGGTCGGACCCGGAGACGTGATCTTCTGCCCCCGCTACGCCAAGCACGGCTACAAGGTGCTGGGAGACGAACCCTTCAAGTTCTTCCAGTTGGAGTGGCGCCAACTGGGCAACCGGTACCAACCCGCGGACAAGACCATTCGGACGCGGTGACCGCGACCGGTATTGTCCGTTCCCGGTCAGTTCTCGTAAAGCTGGAGTGGAAGCGAGGTCAACACCTCGCAACCGGTGGCGGTGACGCGCACCGAGGCACTGGCCCCGGAACCGAACTCGCCGGGAATGAGGACGCCGGCCACCAGGTGGAAGGTCATGTTCTCCTGGAGACGCCGTTTCTCACCCTGCCGGATGCTGATGATCTGTCCCTCTCCCCAGTCGGGGGGATAGTTGATGCCGATGGAATAGCCCAGCCGGCTCACGTGCCATTTGCCGAACCCCGCCTTGGCGATGACGTCCCGCCCCACCTGGTCCACTTCTTCCGAGACGGCCCCCGGCCGAATGGCGCCGATCACTTCCTGGATGGCCTGATTCTGAGCGTCCGAGAGCCGGCGCAGCCTGGGATTCACGCTTCCTACGGTGGCAACGCGAAAGATCGCTCCGCAATAGCGATGCTTGGAGGCCGCGATCTCGAAACAGCAGTGGTCGTCGTCTTCCAGGCGGCGGCCCCGCCAAGTGGCGTGGCAGGCCCCTGACCGGGGTCCCGAGACGATGAAGTTGGGCAGACCCGTGTATTCGGCCCCGGACTCGCACCACTCCTTGTAGACCGCCGCCGCGATCCGGTCCTCGGTCGTGCCCGGTCGAGTGGCCCGGACCCCCGCCAGGCACGCCCGGTCGGCGATGGCCACCGCCTGGCGGATCACGTCCACCTCCTCGGCGGACTTGATCATCCGCGCCTCCTCGATGACGCTGGAGCAGTCGACCAGCGTGGCATGAGGCAGCGCGCCGGCCAGGGCCTGGTGCTCGTTGACCGTCAGGAACCAACTCTCCGACTCGATCCCCAGGCGCTTCCGCGCCAAGCCCATCCGCGAAAGGGTCCGAATGGTGACCTCCACCGGCACCTCGTCATCTTCCACCGGAGCCACCTCGGTCAACCAGGAGAACTCGGGGACGTTGGTCCCCACCTCCAGACGGCGCCCCACCAGGACCGGCGACTCTCCCGGGACCAGGATCAGGCAGTGATAGCCGTAGTAGCCGGGAGTCTCGTAGCCGGTGAGGTAGGTGATGTTCTCCGGTCCCCGGACCAGCAGGGCGTCGACGCCCGCCTCCCGGATTCCGTCCATCACCAGACGATAACGGCGCAGGTACTCGCCCCGGCTGAAGCTCAGCCCGGGATGGAAGTTCATTTTGGGATTCGCGTCGCGTTTTCCTTGCATATTTCGTTTTAGTCTGAACTTCCAGTAAGGAAAAGACGTAAATCGTTGAGTATAATATAGATAGGTCAAGAGTAAGAGTTACGCTACTGGGTACATCCTTCTATAGGCGAACTCCAAGTCGGTCCAGCGCCTGCTGCTGTAACGGCGTGGGCC
>JAJDTT010000289.1 GCA_022827025.1 Acidobacteriota bacterium | reverse complement strand
GTTCGTTTTCGGGCTGGGGGAGGGGTGAGGAAGAACACGGGCGGGGAGAGCCGATGCGGCCGTCCGGTTTTTCTTGAATGCGAGGTCGTAAGACGGCGCCAAGGATGACGCCGCTCCTTCACTTGCAACATGGATACTCCTCCGCGTGAAACACGCGGCTCCTCTTCTATAATGCATCTCCATGGTTGATTCGCAGGGGATCTCCTACGCCGGTGTGACCTACGGGGAGGCGGCGCCCTCCTCCGCCCGGTTCCGGCTCAGGAGTCCGTTCTCTCCCAGCCGGGATCAGGATCGGGCCATCGAGGAGTTGATCCGGGGCATCCGGAAAGGCCGGCGCAGCCAGGTGCTGCTGGGGGTCACCGGATCGGGAAAGACCTTCACCATGGCCCAGGTCATCGAGCGGATCAATCGGACCACCCTGGTCCTGAGCCACAACAAGACGCTGGCCGCCCAGCTCTACCAGGAGTTCCGGAACTTCTTCCCCGGAAACGCGGTGGAGTACTTCGTCAGCTACTACGACTACTACCAGCCGGAAGCCTACATCGCCTCCACCGACACCTACATCGAGAAGGAAGCGCTGATCAACGACGAGATCGACCGGCTGCGGCATTCGGCGACCCGTTCCCTGTTCGAGCGCCGGGACTGCATCATCGTCTGCAGCGTGAGCTGCATCTACGGCCTGGGGTCTCCCGAGGCCTACTACGGGATGCTGCTCATGCTGAGCGAGGGCCAGCGGATCTCCCGCCGGTCGCTGCTGCGCAGGTTGGTCGACATCCAGTACGAACGGACCGATCTGGATCTGGCCCGGGGGACCTTCCGGGCCCGGGGGGACGTGGTCGAGGTGGTCCCTTCCTACGGGGACTACGGCATTCGGATCGAGTTGTTCGGCGACGAGGTGGACGGGATCTATCAGTTCGATCCCTTGACCGGGCAGACGCAGAAACGGCATCCCCGGATTCCCATCTATCCCCGGTCCCACTACGTGATGCCCGAAGAGCAGCGGAAGCGGGCCGTGGAGAGCATCCGGGAAGAGCTGGCGGATCACCAGGCCCGGCTCGAGGCGGAAGGACGGCTGATGGAGGCCGAGAGGGTCCGCCAGCGGACCCTTTTCGATCTGGAGATGATGCGGACCGTCGGCTATTGCCGTGGGATCGAGAACTATTCCCGGCACCTCACCGGCCGCCGCCCGGGGCAGGCTCCGCCCACGCTCCTGGACTACCTGCCGCAGGAATCGCTCATCTTCATAGACGAGAGCCACGTGACCGTCCCCCAGGTCCGGGGCATGTACGAGGGGGACCGGTCCCGGAAGTTGAACCTGGTGAAATACGGGTTCCGCCTCCCCTCGGCTCTCGACAATCGGCCCTTGAACTTCGCCGAGTTCGAGCTCCGCCGTCCCCAGACCCTCTATGTTTCGGCCACCCCGGCCAATTTCGAGCTGGAGGAATGCGGAGGAGAGGTGGTGGAGCAGATCATTCGCCCCACCGGCCTCATGGACCCGGAAATCGAAGTCCGTCCGGTCCGCAACCAGATCGACGACCTGCTGGAAGAGATTCGGACCCGTGCCGACCGGAGGGAGCGGGTCCTGGTCACCACCTTGACCAAACGTATGGCCGAGGAGTTGACCGAGTACTACACCGAGATCGGCGTCATGGTCCGCTACCTGCATTCGGAAGTGGACACGTTGGACCGGGTCAAGCTCCTGCGGGATCTGCGCCTGGGCCGGTTCGACGTCCTGGTGGGAGTCAACCTGTTGCGCGAGGGTCTGGATCTGCCGGAGGTCTCCCTGGTGGCGGTGCTGGACGCCGACAAGGAGGGGTTTCTGCGAAGCGGCACGTCTCTGATCCAGACTTCGGGGCGGGCGGCTCGAAACGTCAACGGGAAGGTCATCATGTACGCCGACGTCGTCACCCGGTCCATGAAGCAGGCCATTGAGGAGACGGGAAGACGCCGGGATCTTCAGCGCGACTACAACGACGAGAACGGGATCACTCCGGAGAGCATCGTCAAGCCGGTGGACGCGACGCTGCTGGAGATGACCCGGCTGGACTACTATGAAGTTCCGCTGGTGGCCGAAGAGGTGGACCAGTACGGTTCTCCTCAGGAGATCGAGCAGGAGATACTCAGGTTGAGCGAAGACATGAAGAAGGCAGCGCAGGAGTTCGAGTTCGAGAAGGCGGCCCGGTTGCGGGATCACATCAAGCTGTTGCGGGAAACCCATCTCCAGGTGGCAGGCGGTCCTGAGGCGAATGGCCGCGGGGAGGGTGCCGGATGACGCCCCGACGAGTCGATCCGGTCCAGGCTCCCCTTGAGGGTGAACTGCAGGTGCCGGGGGACAAGAGCATCTCCCATCGCTACGCTCTTCTGGGAGGCATGGCCGGCGGAACGACCCGGATTCGCAATTTCGCCTCCAGCGAAGACTGTCAGGCCACTCTTTCCTGCATCGAGGCGCTCGGCGTGAGGGTGGTTCGAAACGCCTCCCGCGTGGAGATCACCAGCCCGGGATGGCGGCGTTTCTCCCCGCCCGACCGGGTTCTGGACGTCCAGAACAGCGGCACCACCATCCGGCTTCTCTCGGCCCTGCTGGCGGCGGGGCGGTTCTCCTCCCGGGTGCAGGGAGACTCTTCTCTCAACCAGCGTCCCATGAAGCGCATCATGGAGCCGCTGAGCCGAATGGGCGCCCGGATCGACGCCCGGGATGGGGGGTTCCCGCCTCTGCGGATTCGGGGGGGCCGCCTGACCGGGATCCGGTACCGGCTCCCCATCGCCAGTGCGCAGGTGAAGTCGTGCGTGTTGCTGGCCGGATTGATGGCCGGGGGGGAGACGGAGGTGGAGGAGACGGGACCGTCCCGGGATCATACCGAGCGGGCGCTCCCCTTCTTCGGCGCCCCGTTGTTGCAGGACGGAGCCTTCCTTCGGGTGCGGGGCCAGGCTCGTCTCCACGGCGTCGACTTTCGGATTCCCGGAGATTTCTCCTCCGCGTTGTTCTTCCTGGTGGCGAGCCTGCTGGTTCCGGGCAGCCGGATCGCCTTGAGGGGAGTCGGCGTCAATCCCACCCGGGCGGGATTCCTCTCGCTGCTGGAAAAAGCCGGCATCCTGGTCGAGAGGTCCAATGCCACCGAGAGCAATGGGGAGCCGGTCTGCGATCTGCGGATTCACGCGGACCCCCAGGTCCGCAGGCAGTTCCCCAACGAGATTTCGGGAGACTGGGTAGCCCGACTCGTCGACGAGATTCCGGCGCTGGCCATTTTGGGAACCAGTCTGGAACGGGGGTTCCAGGTTCGAGACGCCCAGGAGCTGCGCCACAAGGAGTCGGACCGGATCCGATCGGTCGTGGTCAATCTGCGTCGCCTCGGGGTGGACGTGGACGAGTTTCCGGATGGATTCGTCATTCCTCCCGGAAGCCGCATCCGCGGCGGACAGGTGCGGACCTTCGGCGATCATCGCATCGCCATGGCCTTCGCCCTGGCGGGCCTGGTGGCGGAGAACCCCGTGGAATTGGACGATCCGGAGTGCGTGGCCGTGTCCTATCCCGATTTCTTCCGGCATCTGGAGGAGGTTTGCCGCCGTTGAAGGGCCACCTCTACCTGGTGGGGTTCATGGGAAGCGGGAAATCGACCGTCGGCCCGATTCTGGCCGAGCAGTTGGGCCGGACCTTTCTGGATCTGGATGATCTCATCGAGGACGCCGCGAAGATGGAGATTTTCCGGATCTTCGATCTCCGGGGCGAAGCTCATTTTCGGGAGTTGGAGACCCGCATGTTGGCGGAGGTCCAGGACCGGGAGCCGGCGGTGGTGGCCCTGGGCGGAGGGGCCTTTTCCCAAGCGGCGAACCGCGGCCTGATCTTCAGGAGCGGAATCGCCGTGACCCTCCGGATTCCGCCGGATCTTGCCTGGCAACGTTCCACGGAGATGGACAACCGGCCGCTGGCCCGGGATCGGCGACAGTTCGAAGCCCTCTACCGCAAGCGGCAGCCGGACTACGATCTGGCCGATCTGAAGATCGGGGTCTCGGGGAGGTCCCCGGAGCAGATCTGCCAGGTGATCCGGGACCGCCTCGAAACGGTACGTCGAATCCCCGGTTCTTCGGGCGCCTGACGGTGGCTTCGGCGCCAAAAATGGACAGGGTTCTGGATTACCATAACTGCGCCCCGCTGTAGGAGCGGGCTGGCGCTGGCCTTGACGATCGGGGAGGGACCGTCCACCCATGCCTGTTCTGCTGATCCTCCTTCTGGTTGCCGTTTCCCAACCGGTCTCCGCCCAACCGGTCTCCGCCCAACCGGAGGAACTCTTCTCCACCGAGGGGTACCGGGATCGAATGAAGTTCTGGACCGATGTTTTCACGCGGTACGGAGAGGGGGAGTACCAGCTTCACGACAAGAACGATTTGAGGCTGGTGTACCGGGTGGTCCAAACCGGAGCCGGGCAGATGGGGAGGACCGCCACACGCCGCCGCCGTCAGAAGTTGCGGAATGCCAGGGCGGAAGTGCGGCGGCTGCTTCTGGACCTGGCCCGGCTGGAGCCGAGCCGATGGAACGGCAAGCATCGCGAGATCGCCGAAGTCGTTCGAGGCGCCGGTTATTCTCTCTCCTCCAAGACCTTGAAGCGTCTTTCCGGAAACGTGCGCCATCAACGGGGAATCCGGGAACGGTTCCGTGCGGGCGTGATCCGCTCCGGCAGGTACCTGAAGCGGATGAAGGAGATCTTTCGCAGGGAGGGGCTGCCGGAAGAGCTGGCCTATCTTCCCCACGTGGAGTCCAGCTTCAACGACCGGGCCTATTCCCATGCCGGAGCGGCGGGCGTCTGGCAGTTCATGCGGTCGACGGGCCGCCTTTACATGAAGATCAATCGCTCGGTGGACGAGCGGCTCCATCCCATTCGGGCCACCGAAGCGGCCGCCCGGCTGCTCAAGGCCAACTATCGGGGACTGGGGAACTGGCCCCTGGCGGTGACCGCCTACAACCAGGGGGCCAATGGCATGGCGCGGGCCAAGCGGCGCCACGGCCCCGACCTGCGAGTCATCATCAAGCGCTATCGTTCCCGGACCTTCGGCTACGCCGGACAGAATTTCTACGCCGAGTTCCTGGTTGCCATCGAGATTGGCCGCAACCCGGAAAAGTACTTCGGACCCATCCAATTGGACGAACCGAGGAGCTTTCCTTCCGTCCGCCTCCAGGCGAACCGGCGGGTGGGCCACCTGGTGTCCCACTCCGGGGTGAAGATGGATACGCTTCGCCGGCTCAACCCGCATATCCGGCGCAGGGTATGGAGGAGCGCGGGTATCCTGCCATCCGGCGTGAGCCTCTATTTTCCGCCCGGCACCCGCGAGCAGGTGACCGCGGCGCTCAGGTCGGCTCCCCGGGTGCAGTTCGCCAAGCGGAGGGAGGTCGGACCGGGAGAGTACCGGGTCCGGCATGGAGATACGCTGAGCGGGATCGCGCGGCGGTTCGGGACGTCGGTGGCCACTCTCAGGCGGAACAACACCATTCGGGGCACCCGGATCTACGCCGGAGAGGTTCTCACGGTGTCGAAGCCCAAGACGAAGGGCCGTACCGTCGCCAAGGCCGAGACCCGTACGCCTCCCGGAGCGCAACGCGGCGCCGTTGCCAAAAAAACGGGAAGCCCGTAGGTCTACCGGGTCCGGCGAGGGGATTCCTTGTGGG
>JAJDTT010000078.1 GCA_022827025.1 Acidobacteriota bacterium | reverse complement strand
GTTCGTTTTCGGGCTGGGGGAGGGGTGAGGAAGAACACGGGCGGGGAGAGCCGATGCGGCCGTCCGGTTTTTCTTGAATGCGAGGTCGTAAGACGGCGCCAAGGATGACGCCGCTCCTTCACTTGCAACATGGATACTCCTTGGCGCGTGAAACACGCCGCTCCGGTTGACCGGTGCCGGGGCAGGGCATAGACTCCCGGAATCTTTCTCCCTCTGGTCGAGACCCTACGAGCTAGCCGTTTGCGGAGGAGCGCCGAAATGTTCTTCCTTCTCCTGTTCGCTACCCTCGCTTCCGTGAGCCTTTCCGCCGAATCGTCCGGCGACCCCATGGCCGGCACGCCCTACGGCGACAAGCTCAAGGTGACCTACGAGCGCGTTGCCATGCGGGACGGCGTGGAGCTGGCGGTCCGCATCATTCGCCCCGACGTCGAGGGCCGGTTTCCGGCCGTCATGATCTACTACCCCTACCGTTTCCTGAAGAAAGGCCCGCTCGACTACGACGACGAGCCGTGGCCGTTTCAACCCATGCTCTACCTGGCCGGGCAGGGATACGCCATCGTCCAGTACGACACCCGCGGGACCGGCAACTCGGGCGGATCCACCCGGGACATGTACAACCAGGACGAGCAACGAGACGGCTACGAAATGGTGGAGTGGATCGCCGCCCGACCCTGGTCCAACGAGAAGGTGGGAATGATGGGCATTTCCTACGGGGGGGTGGTGCAGTGGCAGGTGGCCAAGCAGGCGCCCCCGCACCTGAAGGCCATCATCGTCCGCTCCGGAAACGACGACAACTACACCGAGTTCATCTATCCGGGCGGAGTGCTCCGGCCCTTCGTCATGTGGCGGTATGCGCCCCAGATGACCGCCATGAATTTCGCTCCCCCGGACCCGGAACTGACCGGGGAGAAGTGGAGCGAGATCTGGGAAGAACATCTTCAGAACAACCGGCCCTGGGGCTACGGCTACGTCAAGCACATGCTGGACGGTCCCTACTGGCGCGGCCAGTCCGTGGCGCCCGGCTACGACCGGGTCAAGTGCGCCGTGTTCGTGATGGGCGGCTGGGCCGACTGGTACCCGACCGCCCTGCTTCGCGCCTTCTCTAAGCTGAAGGTTCCCAAGCGGGCTCTCGTCGGTCCCTGGGGGCACTGGTGGCCGGAAGTCCACAACACCGTTCCCGGACCGCGGATCGACGGGCGCCTGGAGTATCTGAAGTGGTTCGACTACTGGCTCAAGGGGATCGACAACGGAGTGATGGACGAACCTCCGGTGACGCTGTTCAAGCGGCAATACAAGGAGCCTTCGGCGCGGATGTACCTGGAAGAGCCGGGGTTCTGGCAGTCCGAGATGGATTGGCCGGTCCCGAGAACGCGATACACGCCCATGTACTTTCACCAGGGCGGCCGGCTCAGCCGGGAACGGCCGGCGGGATCGGAGTCCGGATCCGACCGCTACGAATACGACCCGGCCGCCGGCATCACCTCGGGCATCCATGCCGGGGGGAGCATCAATCCCTGGGGGATGCCCGTGGACCAGCGCCTGGACGAGGCGCACTCCCTCGTCTACGCGTCCGAGCCGTTGGAGGAGGACTTGGAGGTCACCGGCAATCCCACCGCGGTGCTCCACGTCTCATCGACTGCCGACGTGGCCTATTTCCGGGTCAAGCTGATCGACGTCGCCCCGGACGGAACGGCCAAGCTGGTCCGCTACGGGGGACTCAACGCCACCCATCGGAACTCGCACTCCCGTCCGGAACCGCTGGAAACGGGCGCCGTCCACGAGTTGAAGTTCGATCTGAAGGCCATGGCCTACGTATTCGCGAAGGGGCACCGGATCCAGGTGGCCGTCACCGGCGCCGACATGCCGAACGCGTGGCCGACGCCCGAGCGGGCCTCGATCACGTTGCACCGGGACGGCGAACGTCCGTCCCACCTGGTGCTTCCGGTGGTGCCCGTGCAGAACCCGAAGCTGGCCGAGCCCGGGCTGAAGCGTCTTCCCAATGCCGATCCGGACGATCTGTCCCAGCCCAAGGAGTACTCCATTACCCGGGATCTGGTGAACGACACCACCACGCTCCGGCTCCACGTGGATAGAGGCACGTTCCTCATCGATTCCCGCTACACGGTCTCGTCGAAGAATCCGGCCCGGGCCACGGTCAAGGCCAAGGCGGTCTATACGGTGGACCGGCCGGAATCGGAGATCCAAGTGACTGCCAACGAGCTGACCACAAGCAACGAGACCTCGTTTCGCTACGTGGCGGACGTGGAGGTCACCGTCAACGGAGCCCGCCATTTCAACAAGAGCTGGTCGATCACGGTTCCGCGGCAGTTGAACTAGACGAGAGTGAACTTAACCGTCGTGGAAATGCAGGTCGGAGTGTGGAACGGGTCGAGAGGAGTGGGGGTAGGAAAACCCCCACTCCTGTCTCCACCCCCACACCAGGGAGGTCATCCGCGATGAAGAAATTGAACCGCCGGGAATTCGTGCGAACCGGGAGCGGCACCGCGTTGACGGCTTCCGTGGCTCCGGCCGCACTCGCGACGGCGCCGCCGGCCACCAGCAAGCGTAGCTCCAGGAAATTCAGGATCGCCATCATCGGGGTCGGAAACCGGGGGCGGCTCTTTCTCAAGGCGTCCCTCGACCGGTTCAACGTCGACGTTCCGGCATTGTGCGACTTTCGGGAGGAGGCGGCTCAACGGGGCGTCCGGATGGTGCGGGAGAAGCTCGGGTACGAGCCCGACACCTACACCGACGGCCCCAACGACTACCAGCGCTTGCTTGAGCGCGACGACGTCGATGCCGTCTTCATCACCACCCCCACCTGGTGGCACGGGCCCATGGCCATCGCCAGCTTGCGGGCGCACAAGCACGTCTTCAGCGAGGTGCCGGCCTGCAACACCATCCAGGAGGGCTGGGACCTGGTGCGGGCGGCACAGGAGACCGATGCCAAGTACTTCATGGCGGAGAACCTGTGCTTCACCCGCAGCAACATGATGATCCTGAACGCGGTGGAGCAGGGGGTCTTCGGGACGCTCTCCTTCGCCGAGTGCGGCTACATCCACGAAGCCCGGAACCTGCAGTTCAACGAGGACGGCTCGCTGAACTGGCGCGGATCGCTCAACAGCCGCACGGACCTGATCGCCAATACCTATCCGACCCATGCCCTCGGCCCCACCTCCATGTGGTTCGGAATACCCCGGGGCGACCAGCTCCGGCAGTGCGTGTCCATGATGACTCCGGCTCGCAGCTTTCGCGATTACTCCATCGAGCGGTTCGGCCCGGACAGTCCAGGAGCCACGGCGACCTGGAACGGGGACAACACCGTCAGCCTGATTCGGACCGAGCGCGGGGCCGTGATCTTCCTCCGCTTCGACATCTGTTCCCCGCGGCCACACCACATGGACTTCTATACGCTTCAGGGCGCCAAGGCCTCGTACGACGACGAAGCGGGGATGTTCGTCGATGGCAAGTCGAAGGATTGGGAGCCCGTCTCGGACTACTACGGGCGTTACGATCACCCCTTCTGGACCCGGCACGGGAAGGCGGCGTTGCGGACCGGACATGGCGGCGGCGACTATTTCGTCGTCGAACATTTCTACAAGTGCCTGACCGAAGACAAGACCCCGGGGATCGACGTCTACGACGCCGTCACCTGGAGCTCCCTCATCCCCCTCTCGGCAAAATCGGTCCGTGAGAACGGGGCCACCCAGGAGGTGCCCGACTACACTGAGGGCCAGTGGAAGAACCGCCGGCGATACGATTGGAGCAACGGCTGAAGAGAACGTCGATCCGGCAGAAGACGATGCTTTGTTTCGTTCTCGTGATGATTGGACTTTCCGCCATTGGTTTCGGTCAATCCCCGGCCAACCTTTCCCCGCCCGTGTACGAGGGCAAAGTCAAGGTGATCCACCGGTACGTCCCCATGCGGGACGGGGTGGAGCTGGCGGTGAGGATCACGCGGCCTGACGCGGAAGGGAAATTCCCGGCCATCATGGAATACAATCCCTACCGGCGGGTGAAACCGCCCCTGCCGGACTACCGGGACGAGTATCCGCCCGCCGTTCCCTACCTGGCGGAGCGTGGCTACGTGGTGGTGCAGTACGACGTGCGCGGCACGGGGAACTCGGGCGGATGGAGCCAGGACATCTACGCCGCCGCTGAGCGGCGCGACGCCTACGAAATGGTGGAGTGGATCGCCGTCCAGCCCTGGTGCAACGGCAACGTGGGCATGCTGGGGAAATCCTACAGCGGTGTGGTCCAGTGGCAGGTGGCGGTCCAGAACCCTCCCCACCTCAAGACCATCATCGTCCGCTCGGCCAACGACAGCGTCTACACCGAGTGGACCTATCCCGGAGGCGTCCTTCGCCCCTACATGTTCGACAGCTACTCGCCCCATATGACCGCCTTCAACTTCGCGCCTCCCGATCCCGAGATCGCCGGCGTGAGATGGAGCGAGATCTGGCAGAGTCGCTTGGACAACAATCGTCCCTGGGGCATCGGCTACATCTCCCACCCGACGGAGGGACCCTACTGGCAGGACCGTTCCCTGTCCGCCGACTACAGCCGGGTCAAGTGTCCCGTCTTCGTGGTCGTGGGCTGGTCCGACGTCTATCCCACCGCGCTGCTGCGCGCCTTCGACCGGTTGGACGTCCCCTTCAAGAAGGCGATGGTCGGCCCCTGGGGGCACTGGTACGGGGAAGAGAAGCACGCCGTGCCCGGACCCCGCGTGGACACCCGCCCCATCTACCTCAAGTGGTTCGACTACTGGCTCAAGGGAATGGACAACGGAGTGCTGGAGGAGCCGCCGGTCACCGTCTTCGTCCGGAAATACAACCCCCCCGCTTCCCGGATGCCGCTGGAAGAGGCGGGTTTCTGGCGCGCTGAAGCGGAATGGCCCATCGCCCGGGCGACGCCCACCAAGCTCTACTTCCACGGCGATGGGAAGCTGGGCCGGGAGCCTTCCACCGAGTCCGGGGAGGCCGCGGACAGCTACGACTACAAGCCCACCGTCGGCGTCACCTCGGGCATGCATTGGGGTGGAGGCATCCTGCCCTGGGCCATGCCCGTCGATCAGCGTCCCGACGAGGCGTACTCCCTGACCTACACCACGCCTCGGCTGGAAGAGGATATGGAGGTGTCCGGGGCTCCGCGGGCCACGCTGTACGTCTCCTCCACGGCGGAAGTGGCCTATTTCCGAGTCAAGCTGATGGACGTGGCGCCGGACGGCACCTCCAAGCTCGTTCGTTACGGCGGTCTCAGCGGAACGCACCGGAACTCGCATTTCGAACCGGAGGCGATGGCGCCCGGCGAGGTCTACGAGCTGGGAGTGGACGTGAAGGAGATGTCATACGTCTTCGCCGCCGGACACAGGATTCGCGTGGCCATCGCCAGCGCCGACATTCAGAATGCCTGGCCCACGGCGCAGGCTGCGGTGAACACGCTGCACCGCAGCCGCCGTTACCCGTCGCATATCCTGCTGCCGGTGATTCTGGAGCAGAGGCCAAAGCTCCCGAAACCGGAACTGGTGGAACTCCCCACGGCCGACCCCAAACTGCTGAGAAAGCCTCTCGAGTATTCGATCACTCATGATCTCGTCGGGAACGCGGTGACCGTACGGCTCGGCCGCGAGACGAAAGGCGTCCGGGGGGAGGGAACGGAGCGCATGGTGACCCGCTCCAGATTCACCGTCTCCGAGGGGAATCCCGCCGATGCCGTTCTGGCGGCGACCTCCGATTACGTGATCAAGCGTCCCGGCTCCGAAGTCGAAGTCAAGGCGAACGAGGTGACTTCCAGCGACGAAGCGGCGTTCCACCACGTGGTGGAAGTCGAGGTGACTGTCAACGGCGCGCGTCATTTCCAGAAGAGCTGGTCGGTCACTGTGCCCAGGAAACTGAACTGAGGAGAAGATGGGAGAGTCGACACCAGCGCGGAAGGCTTTGGACATCGCCAGGCGAGCCAGACTGCCGCGGGTGCCCTCCAGCGAAGCCGCCGATCACGCGCAGGCGCTCATCGCGGAGGGCAAGGACGTCATCATTCTCAAGGGCGCCCCTTTTTGGGCCCCGCCCGGTCACGTCATCGAAGCGGCCACGAGAGCGGCTCAGAGCAACCGGCAGCCTCCGTCCAGCGGCTTCCCGGGCCTTCGCCGGGCCATCGCCGGACGATTGGCGGAGCAGGACGGGATCTCCTTCGACCCGGCAACCGAGATCCTGGTGACGGCGGGCGCCATGCACGCGCTGGACGTAGTCTTCACCACGCTGCTGGACCCGGGCGACGAGGCGGTCATCTTCAGTCCCAGTTTCTTCTTCTTCGGTCTCATCGAGTTGGCGGGAGCCGTGCCCGTCTACGCCAAGACTCAAGAGGAGGACAACTGGCAATGGACGGCCGAAGCGCTGGAGGCGGTGATCACGCCCCGGACCAAGGCCATCGTGGTGAGCTCGCCGGCCAACCCCACCGGGTTCGTGGCCGGCGAAGAGGACCTGCGGGCCATCGTGGAAGTGGCGGCCCGGCACGATCTCTACGTCGTGTCGGACGAGTGTTACGACAACATGCTCTACGACGGCGCCCGGCACGTCCGCTTCGCCTCGGTGGCGGAGAACCAGGAGTACCGGGACCGGATCGTCACCATCTGCAGCTTCACCAAGACCTTCGCCCTGCAGCCCTGGAGGCTCGGATTCATCGCCGCGGCCCCGCGCCTGATCCGGTACATGCGCAAGATCCTGGAGTGGGGCGTCCTCAAGTGCGGGCACGTCGCCCAGCGGGCCGGTCAGGCCGCCATCGAGGGTCCGCAGGAGTGGATCGACGAGATTTCGCCCAGATACCAGCGGAGCCGCGACCTGATGCTGGCCGGACTGGAGCCGGCGTCCGGTCTTTCCTACGTCGTTCCCAGGGGCGCCCCCTTCCTGTTCGTCAACACCAGCGGTCTGGGGGTGACGGGAGCGGAGTTCGCGCGAAAGCTCCTCTTCGACCGGGGCGTCCTGGCGGAACCGGGCGACCTCTTCGGCTCCGAAAATCACATCCGGCTGCTGTTCGGCGGCACCGACGAGGAAGTGACCGGAGCCGCCCGCCGGATCTGCGCGGCGGCCGCGGAGCTGTAAATGAAGGTCCCGAAGAGCCGAATCGAGCCGGTCGCCGGGTGTTAGAATGAGGCCGTGCAAATGGACAGATTCCCCGGAGTCGAAATCGTCCGCGAGGGAATCGAGGATCTCCGGCGCGGAGAGACGACGGTGTCGGCGCTGTTGGTCTCCATAGGCGCACCCCGATTGCGCCAGATTGGACTTCCGGTTCCCGAACAGGTGATCCGTTCACCGGAAATCAAGCTGTATCTGCACCTCGCCCAATCCGACCCTGACGGGGCCCATTCAAAATACAATGCGCTGATCCGGCGGCTTGTCAGCTTCGAACGGGCGGCGGAATGCGCCAGGTAGCAGACCTGGACCGAATCCGGCGATTCATGCGCGCGGTCGGTCGAGAGGCGCGGGTCGAGACCCGGCTTTACTTCACAGGCGGGGCGACTGCGGTTCTGCTGGGCTGGCGCTCGACCACAGTCGACGTCGATATCCGGTTCTTTCCCGAAACCGATCAGGTCTTCAGGGCGGTTCCCCGGCTGAAGGAGGATCTGCAAATTAACGTTGAGCTGGCGTCACCGGCCGACTTCATCCCCGAACTTCCCGGGTGGCGGGAACGAAGCCTGTTCGCTGCCCGCGAGGGAAGGATGTCCTTCTACCATTACGATCCGTATGCTCAAGCGCTCGCGAAAATAGAACGGAGCCATTCCCAGGACCTGATGGACGTGGAGGCTCTGGGCCGCGGCGGGTGGATCGAGCCGGAGACGCTGATGCGTCTTTTTGCCGCTATCGAGTCCAAGCTGTATCGATATCCGGCCATCGATCCGGAATCATTTCGGAATGCGGTGGAACGAGTCGCCGGCTCCCTGCCACAAGGTGGCGCCGCGACCGGAACCGAACCGTAGAAACGGTGACGCGTGTCGTTTTCTGAACATTGTGAGGCAAGCCCATGAAGCGAGTCCTGGTGACAGGCGCGGCCGGACAGATCGGTCAGGACCTGGTTCCCGCGTTGAGAGAGCGTTACGGGCGCGATCGGGTCGTGGCGGCCGGCTACAAGAAGCCGCTGTCCGATGCCACGATCAGCGGGGGTCCCACCACCGTGGTCGACGTGACCGACTATGGCCAGATCGTGGACGCGATCCGGAAATACGACATCGGCGCCATCCATCACCTGAGCACCATCCTCTCCGCGCTGGCGGAGCAGAAACGGCAGCGCGGACACGAGGTCAACATCAACGGCCTCTACAACGTCCTGGAAGCCGCTCACGCCTGCGGCGTGGAGAGGGTCGTCGCCCCCAGCTCCATCGCGGCGTTCGGTCCGGAGACGCCCCGTGAC
>JAJDTT010000124.1 GCA_022827025.1 Acidobacteriota bacterium | reverse complement strand
CCCCACGACTCCCGGCCAGCCGGCGTTGTGAAGCTTCGGATAGTTGTTCATGGTCTCGGCCCCGCTAGCGTTAGAAAAGAGTGTAGATGAATGGCGCCGCCGCCGATCCCGACAGCACGATCAGGATCCCCAACAGCAGCAGCACGACGATGATGGGGGTCAGCCACCACTTCTTGTTGTGGCGCAGGAAGTCCCAGAATTCCCGGACGATTCCGGTCTGCGGCCGTTCGGCCTCCTGCCGGAATCGCGAAACCTCGGACGAGCTTTCGTCGGTCATGGGATCGCTCGTGGGACCTCCCTCAGAATTGTCGAAAGTAACGCTTCGGATCCTGCCCGGGGTCATGGGAAACCCAATACGTGTCTCGTTTCCGGTCCAACTTCAATCCCAGCGGGTCGGGCCGGAACCAGCGTACCACGAGTCCGATGGGAGTGAGGATGAGGAAGTAGATGACGGCCAGGATCAGATGCGAGATGGTCCACCCGATGGGGAACACGGCATACAGCCAGCCCACGTACAGGGGCCGCACCCAGGCCGGCCGGAGCCATCCCACGACGGCTCCCAGGACACCCAGCGACCAGAGGATCACCGCCAGGGTCCATTCGCCGGCAGCATAGACCCTCCAAGCCCCCAGGATGGCGCAGAAGATGGGCAATCCGATGCCAGCGAACTGGCGGAGCTCACGGGTCGAAGGGTGCCTGTTGATCTCGATGACGGCCACGTTCCGCTGGTCTCCGAAGCAGCCTGTGAAGCGGGATCACGGCGCCTGCAATCCCCGAAATTCGAGCCTTGGCAGGCGTTTCCGGGATCACTCGAAAAGTCCTCGAAAACGACTCGAAAGGGGGCCGTTCAGGCGAAGGGAGAGCATAGCGCAATCCTCCAGAAACCGGAAGCGCAGTTGGGCATTCGGGGCGACCGCTTCGACACCCTCTTCCTTCGTTTTGGAGCCGCTGTACCGGGCCGGTCGCATGCTTGCGCGATTTGTTGCCGGAGTCGGCGCTTGCACGAATGTCACGCGGTGGGACTCCACTTGGGTGAGACCGTGGATGCTGCACTTTTTATGGTACACTTCGCGGTGAGATGCTGCTGAATGGCCGACATGGTAGGGATGCCGCAGAAAACCCCGTTGGTGTTCTACCGCACCGGTGCGGGTCGGGAACCCGTCAGGGGATGGCTGAAAAGGTTGGATGAGAACGAACGGCGAGCGATTGGGAAGGATCTGATGCGGGCACAATGGCGTTGGCCAGTCGGCATGCCCCTGACTCGCCCGTTGGGCGAAGGTCTCTGGGAAGTCCGGACAGACTTGCCGACGAACCGGACCGCGCGAGTGCTGTTCTGTTTTTGCCGTGAACGCCTTGTGGCGTTGCACGGGTTCATCAAGAAAACCAGAGCTACGCCGAAAGCCGATCTGGCCATCGCGCGCAACCGCCAGAAGGAGCTGGAACGATGAGCGAGAAACACATGGGATCGACCCTTGATGATTTTCTCAGAGAAGAAGGCACCTTCGATGAAGCTCAAACGCAGGCGATCAAAGAAGTTGTCGCCTGGCAACTAGCCGCCGCCATGGAGAGCAGGAATCTCTCCAAGAGCAAGATGGCCAGATTGTTGAAGACCAGCCGTTCCCAGGTGGACCGTCTGCTCGACCCGAACGACGACATAACGCTCTCCAGCCTCCAGCGGGCGGCGGCGATCGTCGGACGACGTGTGAATATCGAACTGGTTTAACTCCGTGGGGTAGCCGCACCCCAGATCTCCCTTCTCTCTCAACAGCTCCCCCACGGACCGGAGCCCGGCGAAATCCCGGAAGAAAAAATAGCAAATCGAATCGGTGGCACTCCAGGTGCCGTTTGCGATTCTGTGCTGAAGAACGGGGGACAGGAAAGTCCCCCCTCCTAGAACGAGTACTTGAGGGCCAGTTGAAGTTGGCGGCCGGCGAGGGCTCGGCCGACGACTCCGAATTCGGGGGTGCCGAACTGGGTGATCCCGGCCCGGGCCCGGGGGTTGAAGTTGGCGCGGTTGAGGCTGTTGAACGCCTCCAGCCGCACCTCGAGCGTCTCCTCGTCCCGAACCTGCAGGACGCGGCGGAGGGAGACGTCGAGGTTGATGACCCCGGGACCTTCGATGGTGTTGCGCCCGCCGTTCCCGTAGCGGAATCCCTCCGGCCGGACGAACGCGGAGGTGTCGAACCAGCGCTGGGGATGCCGTTGCGACGGCGGCAGATTGGCTTCACGGAGGCGATCGGGCCACTGCGAGTAATGCGACCCGGTGTCGAGCGGGTCGCCGGGCAGATAGACGGTGAACCAGGGCCCGTCCTGGAACGTGGAGATGCCATGCAGCGACCAGCCGCCCAGGATTCGTCCCGCCCATCCGGTCCGCATGAATTGCCTCCCGGGACCGAAGGGGAGGTCGTAGCTGCCCGAGAGGAGAAAGCGCTTCTTGATCTGGGAGTTCGCCACGCCTCGATTCAGTTCCGGCGACAGGTTGACGGACCGAAGCAGAAGGTCGCTCTGGTTCCCCTGATCCCCTCCGCCCGTGTCGATCAAGCTCGCCCAGGAAAAGGACCCTTGCAAACGGAGCCCGTCGGGACCCGGCCGCTTTTCCAACTGGAGAAAGGAGCTGTGATACCAGGCGTCGGCAGAGGCCACCGTGAACAGGACCGATTGCAGATTCGGAAAGGGGCGCCGGGATTGCCGGTCGCCGCCGCCGGGAACGGCGTCGTTGAAGGAGACCGTCTCCAGCCGTCCGCCGGTTCGCGAGTTCTGGTAGCCCACGTCCAGCACCAACTCGGGGGTCCAGCGATGCTGCAGCGACAGCCCCCAGATCCGGGTCCGGGGCAGCGGCGTGGGGGTCACATGTCCCGTCAGGGTGGGAACGGCTGAACTGGCCAGCGCGGCGGGAAAGGGATCGGAGAGGGACAACCCGGGACTCTCCAGCGGACCGTTGAAGGTCAGAAGCCGGGACCCGGGGCGGGGATTCTTCCCCATTCCTTGAATCATCGAAAGATCAGTCTCGTTGGAATAGAGCCCGAGTCCCAGGTGGAGCACCGAGGACTGCCCCAGCCGAAGCGCCATCGCCAACCGGGGCAGCAGCCCGTCCCACGGACGCCATTCCACCAACGGGAAATTGGGACGGAAGCGGCCCGTTTCCCAGGAGGCGAGCTCCAGGTCCAGGAGAGGAGGAATGAGTTCTCCCGAGACCGGATCGAAGTTGCCCATGAATCCCCGCTTGTCCCGCCACGGATATCTCCACTCGTACCGGAGGCCCAAGGTCAGAGACAGATCCGGCGTGATTCGCCATCGGTCCTGCAGGTAGCTGTAGATGCTGTTCTGGTGATAGCTGCCCCGGCGTTCCTCGCCTCCCAACAGGGTCCTGGCCGGGTAACCCAACAGGAAGTCGGCCAGCGCGTTTCCGGTGTAGCGATCGAAAAAATTGAAGTGGGACCGTCCCTGCAGCCCGAAGAAGTTG
>JAJDTT010000063.1 GCA_022827025.1 Acidobacteriota bacterium | reverse complement strand
GGCGAAACCGTCCCCTCGGGTGTGGGCCGTGCCGAAGTGGAGCAGCTCCAGGCACTGGGTCCCGTCTTCGATGACCAGCCGGTCGGGATAGGTCACGATGGGGGGCTGGGCAGTCGTGAGCCCCAACGCGTCCACATCCTTCCGTTTGCCGGCTTCGTCCCGCCAGCGGAGCGGCTCGTAACGATCCATCTCCTGGACCACGTTCTCGTGTGCGACCGTCAAGGCCCCGTTGGCGACCCAGACCGGATTCCCGTAGGCGTGGTCGCCGTGATGGTGCGTGTCGAAGACCAGGCGGACCGGCTTGTCGGTGACCTTGCGGATGTCGGCCAGACAGGCCTCGGCGCCATTGGGAAAGTTGGCGTCGACCACCAGCACGAATTCCTTGAAGACCACGATCCCGTTGTTGCAATGGCCCTGGTGTTCCAGATCCCCCTCCCGGAAATAGACTCCGGGCGCCAGCTCCGTCAGCGACCCCGACTCGGAAGAAATCAGGGCCGCGACCATGCCGGTGCACAGCGCAACGGCAGCAAGCGGCAATAGAAATCTGGTCCCGACGGGGGGGTTGTTCATGTGCGGCTCCTTCGCAGTGTCACCCGCTTCGACCTTCGGCGGATTTTATCTGTCGTCCCGACAACGGGCAAATGGGGAAAATGACGGCTTCCACTGGGAGGGGCGTGTTGGAGGGGCGACTTTCCAGTCGCCCACTGGGCATGTTTCAAGCGCCCCGTATTCTTTCGCCGTATTGTCATTCTGGAGACCGGCGCGTGAAACACGCCGGTCCCGGATCGGCGCCGAGGACGACGCCGCTCCGCCGGCCAAACCAACCAATGACTTTTGCCGGAACTTCCCAGGTGCTAACCTTCGGAAAACTGGCGGCGCCGTACATGGCGCCAGATGAAAGGAGAGTGCGATGGTCCACAGAATCCGAAACCTGATCCTCGGGTCCCTGGCCTGCCTGGTGTTGAGCCAGCCGGTCCCGGCCCAGTTTCCTTCCGGCGATCCCAGCATCATTGCCGCCGGGGTGACCCTGGAGAAAGTCTTCGAAGGAGGATGCGTTCTCACCGAAGGCGTCGCGGCTGCCCCTGACGGTACCCTCTACTTCAGCGACATCACCTTCACTCCAGTCTGCCAAAACGAGCAGGGTCAGCCCGAAGCGGGACACATCTGGAGGTACGATCCCAAGACTGCAGAGACCAGCATCTTCCGCTCCCCCAGCGGCATGTCCAACGGTATCAAGTTCGATGCCCGGGGCGACATGATCATCGCCGAAGGCGCCGATTACGGCGGGCGGCGGATCACACGCACCGACATGAAGACCGGAAAGAGCTACATCGCCGCCGGCATGTACGAAGGTCGCAAATTCAATGCCCCCAACGACATCACCATTGACGAAAAGGGCCGGATCTATTTCAGCGACCCCCGCTACCTGGGCCACGAGACTATTGAACAACCGGTCATGGCCGTGTATCGGATCGACCCCGACAATTCGGTGCACCGGATCATCACCGACGCCGGCAAGCCCAACGGCGTCGCCGTCTCTCCCGATCAGAAGACCCTCTACGTGGTCAGCAACGACAACGGGGCCACCGATTTCACCCGGCTACCCGAGGGAGCGCCTGTGAACAAGAACCGCATGGCGCTGTTGGCCTACGATCTGGCTCCCGACGGCACGGCCAGCTTTCGGGAGGTCCTGGTGGATTACTCTCCCCAGGACGGACCGGACGGGATGGTGGTGGACGTGGACGGCAATCTCTACGTGACGGTGCGCGACGTGACGCGCCCCGGCGTCGCCGTCTACTCCCCCGAAGGCGAGGAGCTGGCCTTCATTCCCACCGAGCTTCCCACCAACGTGGGATTCGGACGAGGGACCGAGAGCCGGACGCTCTACATCACGGCCGGAAAGAGCCTCTACCGGATCCACGTCAAGCGGGAAGGGTACCAACTGCCGCCTCGGTAGCTGGGGACGTCCGCGCGGGACTCCGGATCCTCAGAGAAAGCTCTGAACGTACTTCACGATTCCGATCAGGGGGATCACCGTCAGTCCGATCCCGGCCACGAGTGTGCCCAGCCATAGCGGCCATCTCATCCGCAGCTCCTTCGGGAGGTGGACCCGGTCGGACCAGAGCATGGCGAAGCACCAGAGGCCGCAGATGAGGCCGGAACCGACCAGGGCTGCCGGCGTGACGATGAAGACCGGGTCCCGTTCCAGGAACCAGAGCAGGCTCAGGCCGGGCACGGCGCACCAGAGCAGCGTCCAAAGCCGGAACTTCTTCAAGGGGACCTTCCGCAGCGAGGGGAAGAGCGCCGCCAGGCATTCCCGGGTGGTCCGGGTGTAGAGTTCGTAGGCGCCGTAGATGGTGCCGAAGAACGCGAAGAAGATCCCGGTCTTGTAGAGCCAGGCGAGCAGAGACTGAACCAGCGGCGACTGGTCCGGCCGGACCAGGTACCCCAACTGCAGGGTCAGCAAGTCGAACCCGCTGGGGATCTCCTGCCTTGGATAGAGGATGGTGGCGCCCAGGACGGCGAAGCAGAGGGTGAAGATGAAGATGCAGGTGAACGACACCGTCACGTCGGTTCGAGGCGCCCGCAGCCAGGCCAGACCCCGTTTCAGGTTCTCCCGGGTGGCTTCCACGGGACCGCGGACCCGGCTGCCCAGCAGGCCCCAGCCCTTCTCCCGCAGCATTCCCACGTATCCCAGATAGTCCTGGGTCCCGCCCCCCACCGCCCCCAGGTAGGTGACCATTTCCACCCAGGGATTGCGCCCCCGGAATTCGGAGAACCGTTCCAGGACCCAGCCGTCGTATCGGGGCGGGGTGGGGATCAGGGTGCCCCCCAACAGGGCCAGGAGATCCGGACTGGAGACGGCGGCCGCCAGGACCATGCAGATGAGCAGCAGACCCACCAGGACGGTCTGGACCCGCTCCAGGAATCCGTAGCTCTGAACCCAGGTGAAGGTCAGCGCCACCAGGATGAAGAAGGTCCCCCAGAGCCGGCCGAAGAAGATGTAGTCGGACCTGTTTTCCGGGTCCGGGAAACCGACCACCCAGTTGGTGAACTCTCCCAGCATCTTGGGAAGTCCCCCGCCCACCCAGAAGGGCATCCAGACGATGGTCATGACGGAGACGAAGAGGACGAACCAGCCGCGGGGACCGGGCAGTTCCATCCAACTCCGCAGGGGATGGCGTCCGGTCAACGTGATGAACCGGGCGCCGGTGTAGACCTGGAGGCCCTTCAGCGCGGAGCCGACCAGGAAACACCAGAAGAGGGAATAACCGAAGACGGCGCCGCCCCGGGACGCGAAGACGGTCTCGCCGCTTCCGATGGTGACCGACGCGATGATGGCGCCCGGACCGAAGAGCCTGAGCATTCCCATCAGGGAACGATCGCGGAGTTGGGGCGAGAGTTCCGGATACCGGACCGGTTCATGCTCCATGGGAATCGTCCGCCTCCAATCTGCTCCCCGGTCTCTGTTCCCGCCTCATTTTTGTGTAGGGGCACCCCTTGCGGGCGCCCTCTTCCGTCGCTACAGGTACGACCGCCACCAAACCCCTCGTACGAATCCCTGGAACCGCCGGCTGTGGCGGGTTGCCATCTTGCGGCGGGCGACCACAAGGGCCACCCCTACGGATGGCTACAGTCTCCAGGGCTTCCGGTAGCTGGTCCGGACCAGGCGCTCGGCTTCCGGATCGCCCACGACCTTTTCCCGCTCCGGGTCCCACTGAACCCTGCGCCCGAGCCGGAAGGCCATGTTGCCGAGGTGGCAGGCGATCATGGAGTCGTGACCGATCTCCACGTCCGACCGGGGACGCTCCCTGGAGCGCATGCAGTCCACGAAGTTCCGGACGTGACCCAGGTGATAGGCGCCCCGGCCCCGGATGTTGTGGCGCGGCTTGCCCCGGGAACGGAACTCCCGCACCGGCTTGTCGATCTTGTCCGTCTCGGAGTGGACCTCCCAACCGTTGCGGTCCACCACCAGAACGCCGTCGTTGCCGTGGAACTGGACTCCGTGCTCCCGGGCTTCCGGACCTCGCCCCACGCCCAGCGCGTGTTCCCAGACCATGCTGAAGTCGTCGAACTCCCAGATGACCTGTTGGGTGTCGGGCGTTTCCATGGCGTCCCGGGGATAGCCGAACTTGCCCCCCACCGAGACGGCCGACCGGGGCGCCTTCACGTCCATGGCCCAGTTGGCGATGTCGATCATGTGGGCTCCCCAGTCGGTCATGAGGCCGCCGGAGTAGTCCCAGTACCAGCGGAAGGAGAAGTGGAAGCGGTTCAGGTTGAACGGACGTTCGGGAGCCGGTCCCAGCCACAGGTCGTAGTCCACGCCCGGGGGAGGAGACGCGTCCGGGTGCGCCGGCATCTCTCCCTTCCAGTCCAGGTAGGCCCAGGCCCGGACCAGGCGGATCTTGCCCAGTTTCCCGCTCTTCACGTAATCGACCGCGTCGGTGTAGTGGGGGGCGCTCCTCTGCTGGGTCCCCATCTGGACGACCCGGCCGTGCTTGCGCGCCGCGTCCACCATGACCCGGCCCTCGTGGATGTTCAGAGACAGCGGCTTCTCCACGTAGACGTCCATGCCCGCCTCGCAGGCCATGACCGTGGGAATGGCGTGCCAGTGATCGGGGGTGGCCACCAGGACGGCGTCCAGGTCCTTCCGGTCCAGAAGGCGCCGGAAATCCTGAGTCCGGAATTCGGCCTTCTGGCCGGCCGGGTCCAGAATCTCGGACTGGGTGCGGTCCATCTGTGCCTGGTCCACGTCACAGATGGCCGCGCACTGGATCTCCTCGATCTTGAGAAACTGCCTGAGATTGCCTCGTCCCCGGCCGCCGCAGCCGATCACTCCCAGGCGTATCCGGTCGTTGGCCCCGTCCGTCCGTCGATACGACAGGGCGGACGCGGGGCGCCCGGCGGCCAGGGCCGCCCCGCCCGTCAGGGCCGCCGACTTGCTCAGGAATCCTCGCCGGTTCTGTTTCTTCATGGCATGTCTCCTTCTTCTCCATTCGGCCCGGTGCGGGCCTTCAAATAGTCCAGGATCGGTTTTTCCCGGACGTAAAGACCCTCGATCACTCCGTCGCCCCGATGCACGCGCAGCGTGACATGGGCCTCCACCATACCGGAGCGAAGAGCCTGTTTCTGCCCCGCCCCGGCTTCCGAAGCCACCCCTTCCGGCAGGTAGTAGCGGTCGAAAGGAAGCTGAATGGTGCCTGTCTTCCCTTCCCGGCGGACCCGCACTCCCAGGTAGACGCCGGCTTCGGGCGGTTCATCCCGAACCGCCGTGAAGCGGCCGAAACCCTTCTGATCCAACTCCAAGACGCCGTAGGCCCGGACCTGAGACGGTGTTTCGGCCGCTTCGTCCAGGGTAACCTCCGAAGCGGGAATCTTGAATCGGACATGGCGCCCCAGAACCGCGTCCCGGGGATCCAGGGGCTCCACCCGGAACTTGACCCGGACACCGTCGCGCAGAATCGACTCGCGGTCGAGGATCATCCAGGCGGGAACGCCGAGCTGACAGAGGACCGCCGCGGCGAACACCAGCGTCTTGACCTGGATCATGCGCCCTCCCCGGGCGTCTGCCCGGTCTCGTCTTCCAAGGGCCGGAGGCCCCGAAAACGGCGGACCAGAAAGGCGTTTGCCGACAGGAAGGCGGCGCCCAGGAGAATGAAGCCGATCCCGCGGACCATGAGTCCCAAATCGGTGTCGAAGAATCTGGCCCCCACGAGCGCCGCCAGAATGAGCATGCCGAGATTGACGGTCCCGATCCTCTCCCGGCGGACGCCGCGAACCAAAACCGAGACTCCGGCAACCAGCAAGTAGAGATTCAACAGGGACACCGGGACCGGCGTCGACTCCAGCGCCAGCATCAGGGCATGGGCCAGAAACGCAACCGCGCCGAAGGACCCCCAGAGCAGCCTCTGCGGACGGCCCTGGAGCAGGCTCAGCCAGCCCAGGATCACGGACAGTGCGAGGCAGGTTCCGATCAGGACCATCCCCGGCATGGCATCCGTCCAGTTCCACTCCTTGGCACCCAGACGTCCCAGACGTTGCCAAGCATCGCCGTAGGAGAACCCGAAGGCCATCACGAAGATTCCCAGTCCGCCGACGCATTGCAGGGGCCCCTGCCAGACGCGGGGAGCCTGTCCGAACCAGATCCGGCCCATCAGGTACAAAACGGAGAACAGGCCCGCGTAAGCGGCCAAGTGCAGGTGGTCCCATGACTCGGAGATGGAGAATCCGAAGCCGAAAATGAGGGAGACGGCGCCGATCCAGACCAGGAGGACGGGTCCCGGGCTTTGCCGGTCCCGCCGCAGCAGTGACCAGAGATAGGGGGCAACCGGCGCCAACATGACCCAGTAGAGAAGGGGGCCTTCCCCGGCGTCCGATTCGACCCCGCCCAGCACCGTTACCCCGACGAGGTAGAGGGCCGCGGCCGATTCCGCTCTCATGAGATAGACGAGCGGCACGGCCAGCAGCATCCAGGTCAGGAGGAAGCGGCTGGGGTCTCCGGGAATATGGTAGGTCTGCGCGATCAGGGCCATGGCGGACCCCACGGCCAGAAACCAGAAGCAGGCCGTCCCTTCGCGCCAGGAGCGGGAGGGGACGGAACGGAAAACCACCCATCCGGCAGCCCCTTGAGCGATCAGCAGAATCGAGAAGGAGATTGCGGCGCGGAGCGTCCTGGAGAGCTCCTCCCAGTTGTACGCCAGGACCAGGATGATCCCGAGGCCGATCAGGGCGGAACCGAAAACCGCGGTGACGGTCAGGCCCAGTTGGCGGGCGGCGGGCCTTCCGGCGTCCTGGTAATGGGAGCGCAACCGATCGGCTGCATCCGGGGTCAGGATGCCGCGCGAAACCAGATCGGGAAGCTCTCCCAGGAGCCAGTCGGGACCCTTTCTGCTCATATCACGTCCGGCCAAGGTGGTGGCGCGAGGTCAATGCGGCATCTGCTTGTGTTGAACGAATCACCGCTTTTTCTTTGGCGTCCCGACTTTCCTCCCCTATGGTCCATGCTATGATACATGCTCTTTCGAGACGGAGGTCGGCCCGGAAACCTGTACGCAATCGGCGCCGTCCCGTCCTTCGAGCAACCGAACAGCAACGTTTCAGGGCTCGTTCCCTGTGTCTCGTCCGGGAGGAACTTCGCATGACTCAAGAGTGGAAAACGGACAACTGGTTCGCCAGCCCCTGGAATTATTCGCCGGAAGCACGGCAGCAGCTCAATTTTCCCGACCGGATCCGCATTCACGACGTGACCCTCCGGGATGGCGAGCAGCAGACGGGAATCGTGTTCCGGCGGGACGAGAAGGTGGCCATCGCCAAGAAGCTGGCGGCGGCCGGCGTCCATCGGATCGAAGCCGGAATGCCGGCCGTTTCCGACGAAGACGAGGCGGCCATCAAGGACATCGTCGCCTTGGACCTGGACTCGGAGATTTTCTCCTTTGCCCGCTGCATGCCGGCGGACGTCAAGCAGGCCAAGGACTGCGGCGTCCATGGGATCATCACCGAGATTCCCTCCAGCGACCACATCATTGCCAACGCCTACGGGAAGGATATGGACTGGGCCGTGAAGGCCTCCATCGACACCACCCTGGCCGCCAAGGAGGCGGGACTCTACACCGTCTTCTTCACCATCGACAGCACTCGCTCGGACCTGGACCGGTACATGGATCTGATCGAGCGGGTCTCCACCGAAGGGCACATGGACGCCCTCACCCTGGCCGACTCCTTCGGCGCCTGCTCTCCCGAGGGGATCGCCATGGTGCTCAAGAAGCTCCGGGCCCGTTTCAAGCAGCCCATCGAGATCCATTGCCATGAGGATTTCGGTCTGGGCGTCGCCAACACCATCGCCGCTCTTTCCAACGGCGCTTCGGTGGCCCACGTCACCGTATCGGCCCTTGGAGAACGGGCCGGAAACGTGCCCCTGGAGGACACGGTCATGGCCTTGAAGGTGCTCTACGGAGTCGACGTCGGCGTCAGGACGGAGGAATTCTACGAACTCTCCAAGCTGGTGCAGAAACTGTCCGATGTGGAGCTGCCGCCCAACCGGCCCATCGTGGGCGATTCCCTGTACAAGATCGAATCGGGAATCGTGGCCATGTTCCACCGGCGCTGCAAGAACGTGGAGCCCTTGGAATACATTCCTTTTCTTCCCCAGGTGGTCGGCCGTCCGGGCGTCGAGATCGCCCTGGGCAAGGGGGCCGGACTGGCCAACGTGGAAGAGGTCCTGGAGGCCCGGGGCCTGAGCGCCGACGCGGCACAGACCCAGGAGATCGTGGATCGCGTCAAGCGGTTTTCGATCCGGAACAAGGCGCTGCTGACGGACGAGGATTTCGATTCCATCGCCGGCGAGGTCCTGGGATCCTGAAGCGCCGCCGGGCTTCCACCCGGGTCCGGAGACAACCATAGGAGCAGTGAATGATGTTTCGCAATCTGGATGATCTGGTCGCGTCCGCCATCGGACTGGGTCCGGCCCGCATCGCCGTGGCCGCGGGCCACGACCCGGACGTCATCGAGTCGCTCCAGTTGGCTCGGGAGATGGGCTTGGCCAAGGAAGTGCTGGTGGGTGACCGGAAGAAGATCGAGCCCATGGCGGCGGCCGCCGGACTCCGCCTCGACCCCGAACATTTGATCCACCAGCCGGACGAGAGCGCGGCGGCCCGCCAGGCCATCGGGCTGGTTCGAGACGGCGCCGCGGACCTCCTGATGAAGGGGAAGATCAACACCTCCGTCCTGATTCGCGCGGTCCTGAATCGGGAGAAGGGCCTCCGGACCGGCCGCCAGTTGAGCCAGGTCATCGTCTTTCAGGTGCCCGGCATCGACCGCCTCATGATCATGACCGACGCCGCCATCAACCTGGCCCCCGAACTGGCCCAGAAAGCGGAGATCTGCCGCAACGCCATGCACGTGGCCCACGCCCTGGGCATCGAGGAGCCCAACGTTGCGCTTCTCTGCGCCCTGGAGTTCGTCAACCCCGCCATGCCGGCCACGGTGGACGCGGCGGCTCTGACCATGATGAACCGGCGCGGACAATTGAAGGGGGGCTACGTGGAGGGTCCCATCGCCCTGGACGTCCCCATGAGCCGGTTTGCGGCCGACCGAAAGGGGATCGAGACCCCGCTGGTCGAGAACACGGACGTCTTCATCGCTCCCGACATCGAGGCCGCCAATATTCTCTACCGGGCCATTCTCTACATGGCCGGCGGGGAATCGGGCGGAATCGTGGTTGGGGCCAAGGTCCCCTTGATACTCCTCTCCCGGGCTGAAACCCCGGAAACCAAGATACGTTCCATCGCCATCGGTCGGCTGGTCGCCCAATACGCCGCCGGCTGACCGGGATCGGACTCCCGCCATGCAGGTTCTGGTCGTCAACGTCGGGTCCACATCCCTCAAGTTCCGTCTCTTCCGGATGGAGGACGAAGAAATCCTGGCCGCCGGCCGGGTGGAGCGGGTCGGCAGTCCGTCCTCGCCCTTCAACTATCGGCGCGGCCGGGAACCGGAGTTGACGGGAGATCTGGAGTGTCCCGACCAGCGAGCGGCCGTCGACCACGCTCTCAAGCTGTTGACCGACCCGGCGTCCGGGGTCCTGGAAAGCCTGGAAGAACTGGACGCCGTGGGATTCAAACCGGTCCATGCCAAGGGGATCGCCGATTCGGTCTTCATCACGGATCAGATCATCGCCGCCATGGAGGAGTACACGCCCCTGGCGCCCGCGCACAATCCGCCCTACATCCAGGCCTTCCGGATCTTCCGGGAAATACTGCCGGAGAAGCCGCTGGTGGGTGTCTTCGAGCCTGCGTTCCACAAGACCATCCCCGAGGCGGCCCGCACCTACGGCATTCCCTTCGAATGGTCGCGGAAGCACGCCATTCGCCGCTACGGCTTCCATGGAGCCTCCCACCGCTATGTCTCCCTGCGAGCGCCGCAACTGCTGGAAAATCCCGATGGGGAGTTGAGAATCATCTCCTGCCATCTGGGGGGGAGCTCCAGTGTCTGCGCCCTCAAGGGAGGCGTCTCGGTGGAGACCAGCATGGGCTTCTCTCCCCAGTCCGGTCTGCCCAACGCCACCAGAAACGGCGACCTGGACCCGTTCATACTTCTCTACCTGCTGGAGAACGAGAACCTCACCCCTGGACAGCTCCGGGATCGCCTGGTGAAGGACTCCGGTCTGAAGGGAATCTCCGGCGTGAGCGGCGATGTGCGGGATCTTGAGGAAGCGGCAGGCCAGGGACACTCGAGAGCCGCGCTGGCCCTGGACGTGATGGTGCACGAGACCCGCAAGTACATCGGCGCCTACGCGGCGGTGCTGGGAGGACTCGACGCCCTCGTGTTCACCGGCGGCATCGGAGAAAACGGCATCGCGATCCGGCGGAAGGTCTGTCGAGGGCTGGAGTTCCTGGGGATCCGCCTGGACCCCGGCGCCAACGACTCCCGGGGCCGCGAGGGCCGCATCTCCGCGCCCGGATCATCGGTCCAGGTCCTGGTGATCCTGGCCAACGAGGAACTGGTCATCGCCCGCGAGACCGAGAAGCTGGTCCGGTCCGGGAGCGGCGGGAGCGGCGACTTTCCAGTCGCCGGTCCGGGAGCGACGTGAGGAGCGACGTGAGGAGCGGCGTCGTCCCCGGCACCGCTCCGGGTGCGGCGTGAGGAGCCGGTCTCCAGAGTGACAATACGGCGAAGGAATTCGGGGCGCCCGGAAGGACGCCCCTCCCAGTCGGCGACTGGAAAGTCGCCGCTCCAGACGCCCCTCCCTCGCTCCTACGGCGAGACCATGATCTTCTGGCCCGGGAAGATCCGCTGCCTCGGATTCAGATTGTTCCAGCGGAGCAGGTCCTTGAGTTTCACGCCATAGGCGCGGGCGATGGCGTAGAGCGTGTCTCCGCGGCTGACGACGTGCGGCCCCGACGAACCGGAACGGCGGACCGCCGAACCCCCTCGCCGAGCCGCGCCGGTCCTCGCGGAAGGGTGCAGCGGAATGGCCAGCTCCTGTCCGATCCGGAGCCGATGGATGCTGCGGAGCCGATTGGACTGAGCGATGGCCTGAATCGACGTGGAGTAACGGCGGGCGATCAGCGACAGCGTCTCTCCCTTTCTGACTATGTGGTGGCGAATCCGGATCCGTTTCTCCGGTGGAAGCTGGGCCACCTTTTCCTGAACCATCGCTCCCATGCCGACCGGCACCTTCATCCGATACCCGGGGAGCTTGTGGGGGGTCACCCGTCTCCTGAGCTCCGGATTGAGGTCGTCCAGAAGTCGGACCGGAACCTCCATCAGTTCCGCCAACGTATCCAGATCCACCTGGTGCTCCATGGGAACCATCTCGAATCTCAGCTCGGGGTCCGGTTCGACGTGGAAGCCGTACCGGGCCGGATTCTTGAAAATGATGGTGGCCGCCAGGTAGGAGGGGACGTAATTCCTGGTCTCCCGGGGCAGAAGGCGGCGGCGGACCATCTCCCAGTAGTCGATGCGCCCGTAGCGCCGCAGATTCCGCTCGATCCTCCGGGGACCGCAGTTGTATCCGGCCATGGCCAGGTACCAGTCCCCGAACTCGCCGTAGAGGTGTTTCAGATACCGGGCGGCGGCCACGGTGGACTTGAGGATGTCGGAACGTTCGTCGATCCACCAGTCCTGCCTGAGACCGTAAAGGCGTCCGGTCCCCCGAATGAACTGCCAAATGCCTTTCGCCCGGGCCCGCGAGAGCGCTTCGGGCCGGAAAAGACTCTCGATGTGGGCCACGTAGATCAGATCCAGGGGGACCCCCTCTTGGCGAAACACCGCCTTGAACATTTCCAGGTAACGGCCCGAGCGCCGCAGCCCCCGCTCCATGAAGGCCCGGCCGCGCGTCCGGTAGTAGGTCAGGAATCGCAGCACGCGTTCATTGAGGACCACGGGAACGTCGAATTGCGACGTGAGCAGGTCCTCGCTGGCCAGGTGCTTCAACTTCGGGTCCACGCGAATGGTGAAGACGTTGCGGTTGGCCAGCCATTCGATGGAACTGTCCTCGTCCTGGACGCTGTCCAGGTCATCCAGCCGCAGATCCTCGATCCTGCCCAACAGAGAGTAATAGGCCTGTTCCAACTGACGGTTCAGAACGGGAGAAGCGGCGGGATCCCTCAGTCGATCCAGCGCTCTCTCGAAGTAGCCTCCGCCGTCCCGCTGTCCCTGGTTGAACAACGACTCACCCTCCAGGTAGAGCTCTCGGGAAGACTGGATCCGCTCCCTCACGAGCCCCTCGGCCAGCTTCCGCTGGATCTCCGGATCCTTTTCCGGCGCCTGGTCCCCGGTACTGGCGTCCGGGTGAGCACCGGCTACGGGGGGACTGTCGGTGGGAACGGGCACGGCAACTCGACGCTGGGAACTACAGCCGGAAAGCAGGGCAACGGCGGCCAGGACAGCCAAGTTCCGGATCAGGAGTCGGCGAAATCCGGGCGCCCGCCGGGAGGACGACTCCAGCCTCCGCGCAGAAAACCATTCCCGCTCTGTTCCAGCTTCCGGCCGAGCCATTTCGATCTAGGTGTCGCCCTGTTTGAGGGCAACGACGTTGTCAAAGAGAGATTTCGCCCGGGGAAGCAGCTCGATGGCCCTGCGGAGTTGTTCGTCGATGCTCAAGCGGACCCTCTGGCCTTCCTCCTCGCCCAGGACCCGCGTCATGAGCTGCTGTTCCAGAAGGGTCTTGATCAGGTGCCGGTTGTCGTCGAAATCGGCGCGATTGTAGACGACCTTCTCGTCGTCGAGATATTGCCGGAAACGGTCGAGAATCTTTTCGGTAACCCGGTGCTGCTGCCGAAGCCGGTCCTTCTCCGCCTCCGAAAGGCCGTTCCAGCGTTCCAACTGGCTGGGGAAACGGAACTTGGGATCGAGATCCCCCTGGGACAGCTTTTCCACGTATTGACGGAAAATACCCTTGAGACCCAGTTGACGGACGATCTTGGGAGACGTCGGCCGGGAGACCTCCTCATCCGGAGTGATGCCGCCTCCACCGTAGACGGGCCGCCCGCTGCCGGTCTTGTACTCGGGCCGTTCCGACGAAGAGTTTTCGCGCCGCCCCGAAAAGTACTCGTAAAAGCTGTCGGAGTAGCTGCGCTGGATGAGCCGGTCGCTCGGCGTGTAGTACCTTCCGGTGGTCAGCGCCAGCCCCCGGTTCTGTTCCAAGGGATAGATGGTCTGGACCAGCGCCTTGCCGAAGCTGGTCTGGCCCACGATCAGGGCGCGATCGTGGTCCTGCAGCGCGCCGGCCACGATCTCGCTGGCGCTGGCGCTGTTGCGATCGATGAGGACGACCATGGGATAAACATGATCCCGGCCCTTGGGCGCCACGTACTCGTGGCCTCTTCCCTTTCGCATTCGAGTCCGCACCACCAGTTGTCCCTTGGAGAGAAACCGGTCGGCAACCTGAATCGCCTGGTTGAGGGCGCCGCCGGGATTGTCTCGCAGATCCAGTATCAAGGCCCGGAGCTTGGATTCGTCCAGCCGCTTCAGCGCGTCGTTCAGTTCCTCACCCGTGGTCTCGGAGAATTTCTTGATCTTCACATAGCCGATCTCGTTCGGGAGGTAGAAAGCGAACTCGATCGTGTACATGGGGATCTCGTCCCGTTCCACGGTCATTTCGATCGGTTCCGGGACTCCGGGACGCTCGATGGTGATCTGGACCGTGGTCCCTTTGGGCCCCTTCAAGTTGGGGATGACCTCTTCCAGAAGGTCCCAGTCCTCGATCGATTCGCCCCTGATCTTGGAGATCACGTCGCCGACCTGGATGCCCGCCTTGTAGGCCGGCGTGCCGACGGAGGGAGGTTTTTCCACCACCACGCGGCCGCTCCCCGGAGATTCCGCCTTGATGCTGATCCCCAGCCCGTAGTATTTGCCTTTCTGTTCTTCCTGGAGCTTGCTGTAGTCGGCCCGGGAGAAAAACGAACTGTGGGGATCGAGGGATCTCAGAAGACCGCGAATGGAACTCTCGATCAGTCGGTTCCCATCCACCTCCCGGGCGTAGTCCGAGTGGATGCGATCCAGGGTGGCCGTGAAGGCCTTCAGCAGCTGGTCGGTGTCTTCTTCGAGCCGTGCGCCGGCGCTGACCTTCTCTCCCAGCCAGCCACCGAGGAGGGTGACGACCAGGATCGCCAGGACCAGGAAAATTCCCAGCCCCCTGTTTGACCGGTCTCCAGAGTAGTCCAAGTTTCCGAGCCCTTTCCGTTCAGATCTCCCCAAGACCGCCGAATGGCGTTGGTTGCCGGGCAGTATAACATTTAGTGCCCGTGGCAAAAGCCGCCGCCGCGGCCGACCGGATCCGCATCCCGGGATGGCTTCATGACGACGGTCCGGGCGCCTTGCCGGTTGACTTGATTTGGCGCGGTGACTTACTATTTTCCTTCAGCGAGACGAGGCAATCATGTGGAATCTGGGCTTTCAGGAAGTGGTGATCATCTTCATCATCGCTCTTGTCATCTTTGGCCCTCGGAAGCTTCCCGATCTGGGCAAATCTCTGGGGAAGAGCCTGGCCGAATTCAAGCGGGCTTCCAACGAGTTGAAGCGGACCTGGGAAGACGAAGTTCGGGCCGAGAGCGAAGAGTTGAAGAAGATCCAGCGAGACATCGATTCGTCATGATCGACTCCCGGTGGCTCCCGCTCAGCCAATCGACCGTCTTTCATGAATGACTCCCCGGGTTCCTCTCCTCCCCAAGACCCAAGCGCGTCCGAGGCTCAGCCGGACGGAGACGCCGGGCAGGAGATCGTCCCGGTGTCCGGTTCCTCCCCGCCTCCATCCGATCCTCCAACACCGGCAGCCTCCGCAGAGGTAGAAGACGACCCGGATTCTCCCGACGAGGAGGAGCTGGGCGCCAAGATGACCTTTCTGGAGCACCTGGACGAGCTTCGAAAGCGCATCCTGTGGAGCGCGATCGCCGTCGCTGTCGCTTTCATCGGCTGCTGGATCTTCCGCGAGCCCATCTTCGAATTCCTGTCCGTTCCCATCAAGAACGCCGGCATCGAGAAGTTGACGTACATCAAGCCGACGGAACCGTTCACGATCTACCTGAAGGTCTGTTTCGTCGCGGCTGTCTTCCTGGCCGCTCCGGCCATCCTCTCGCAGGTCTGGCTCTTCATCGCCCCGGGCCTTTACCAGCGGGAGAAGCGCTATGTCATCCCCTTCCTGGTCTCGTCGACGGCCCTGGTCCTGCTGGGCGGCACTTTCGCCTACTACATCATCCTCCCCACGGCACTGGACTTCCTGATCAACGAGTTCGGCCAGGCCTTCCAGCCCATGGTCACCGCCATCGAGTACTTCAGTTTCGAGGTGATCATCATTCTGGGCATGGGCGCCATCTTTCAGCTACCGGTGATCGTGGCCTTCCTGTCCATGTTCGGACTCATCACTCCCGGCTTTCTCTGGCGGAACTTCCGCTATGCCTTCCTCCTCATGGTCATGGTCGCGGCCGTGGTGTCTCCCACCACGGACGCCATCAACCTGTTCCTCTGGAGCGGGCCCATGGTCCTGCTCTACCTGGTGAGCATCGTCATCTCATGGGTGTTCAAACGGAGAGCCGAGAAGCGGGCGGGACTCTGAAATCGAGAGCGGCTTGACGCCGCCGGCAGGCGTGATAAAAGCGGCTTTACCGAGACTTAAAATTCGATCGTCGTCAGTCCCATTTCCTCCACGTCGAAATCTTTCTGATAACTGGGATCGACGTAGATGAAACTTTCCTCCCGCAGGGTTTCCACGTACTTCTTGAGCTGGGGCGCGGCTTTCTTCCTGTAGAGCTGCTCCTGGATGTGGCGCCGCACCGTATCCAGATCCAACTGCCGGGCAGGTTTCCGCTTCAGCAGCTTGAGGATCTGGAATCCATAGTCGGCTTCGATCAGGCCGCTGTGCTCCCCCTCTTTCAACTTGGCTACGGCGGCTTCCTGAACCTGCTGCATGGATCCCCGCCTGAAGGTCCCGATGGACCCTCCCCGATTGGCCGTGGGACCCTCCGAAAACTCCTTGGCCAATTCTTCGAACGAGCCGTCCGCCTTCAGCCGGTCCAGGACTCCCTGCGCCTTGGAATGGACCTGCTCCTTCTCCTTGCCCTCGGTGAGAAACAGAATTTCGGCCAACTCCACTTCCTCGGGCTCAACGTACTGTTCGCGGTTCTGGTCGTAGAATTCCTGGATC
>JAJDTT010000159.1 GCA_022827025.1 Acidobacteriota bacterium | reverse complement strand
CATCCAGGCGTTGATCCACGCCGGAGCCAAACTCAACTCCAAGGACAACGACGGATTGACGCCGCTGCATCTGGCGGTCAGCAGCAATGAGAACCCCGAGGTGGTTCGAATCCTGGTCGCCGCCGGCGCCAATCGCAATGCGAAGGACCGCGAGGGGGTGACGCCGTTGCACCTCGGCATCAGTCACCCGGATAAGTTGGGAGTACTCAGGGCACTCCTGGAGTCTGGGGCCAAGCTCGACGAAGCAGACGACTACGGGACAACTCCGCTTTATTGGGCGATCGGAGACAGTGGAAACCCCAAGGTGATCAGAACTTTATTGTCCGCTGGCGCCAACGCTAACCGGAGAGACGAGGTCGACGATACACCGTTACACTATGCTGCGAGGTACGGTTCAGATCCGGAGGTCTTTGTTGCTTTGCTGGCCGCCGGCGCCAAAGTCAACTCCAGGAATATACGCGGTGAGTTTCCGCTGCACGACGCGCTACGTCACAATTCGAACCCTGAAGTGACCAGGATCCTGATCGCCGCTGGAGCAAGAGTCAATGCTCGGGACCGGATCGGATATTCGCCCCTGGAACTAGCGGCTATTTACAGTCAGGATGCGACAGTGATCGGCGAGTTAATCGCCGCGGGTGCTCATATCAATCCAAAGAGGAGATGGCACAAAAATACTCCAGTTTGGATCGCGCTGCATTCCGTTGCGATGAATTACGAGGATCCGGACGTTGCCAAGATGTTGCTGGTGGCCGGGGCGGACCCCAATTTAGAGAGCGAATACGGTGAGACTCCATTGCACAATGCGCTACAGCATAATCCCAATCCGGACGTGGCTAAATTGTTGCTGGCTGCGGGAGCGAATCCCCATAGCAAGAACCACCTTGGCGATTCTCCATTGCACAATGGGGCGTGGAACAACCGAAACGCAAAAGTATTGGAAGTGCTGTTGGCAGCCGGCGCAGATCCCAATGCCAGGAACCGCAAAGGCGAAACTCCGTTGCACTATGCGGCACGAGCGAATCCGAACGAAACAGTGGCGGAGGTTTTGCTGGTCTCCGGGGCCGATTCGAGTATCCGACGGAAAGACGGCAGTACACCATTGGACATAGCCCGGAAATATCGCAACGATGGAGTCATAGAGGTCCTGCTCTCTCTGCCTGCCCCTGCGGGAAGGGAAATAGCGCCTGCACCGGCGGATTAGCAATTTCGACGGGAGGGCGATGGGTAGCGGTGTAGCGGGGCGGATACCAATGATTTGCAGTCTTGCACTTTGACTTTCCGGGGGGACTCTGGTACGACCGGCGCTCGGGTTCCGGCCCGAAACTGAAGGGAGCGAACACATGAAGGGAACCATCTTCGATTTGACCGGCCGGACCGCGTTGATCACCGGCGGGAGCCAGGGGCTGGGAAGAGCCATGGCGCACGGGTTGGCGCGGGCCGGGGCCGAAGTCATGATCAGCAGCCGCGGGGAGGCGGGTCTCCGTGCAACGGCCGCCGGGGTCCCGGATGGAACCATTCACTATCACGTGGCCGACATGACCTCCCGGGAACAGGTTCGCTCGCTGGCGGAGACCTCGCTGGAGGTCATGGGAAGGGTGGACATCCTGGTCAACAACGCCGGCTGCAACACACCCGAGCCCATCGACGAGATCAGCGACGAGATCTGGGACCGGACCGTGGAGTTGAACCTCACCTCCTGCATGGCCCTCACCCGGGCACTGGCCCCCCAGATGAAGGCCAGGAGATGGGGACGGATCATCCATATCTCCTCCATCATGGGGTTGGGTTCCAAAGAGAAACGCAACTCCTATTCGGCCACCAAAGCGGCCCTGTTTGGACTCTGCCGCGCCAGCGCGCTGGACCTGGGAGCCTACAACGTGACCGTCAACTGCCTCGCTCCGGGTCCCTTCCTCACCGACATGCCGGGGAGCCTGCTCAGTCCCGCGGAGAAGCAGGTCTTCTCGGACCGGACTGCGCTGGGCCGCTGGGCCGCGCCTGAGGAGCTGGTGGGACCGGCGCTGATGCTGGCCAGCGAGGCGGGAAGCTACATCACCGGAGCCGTCCTGGTGGTGGACGGCGGAGTGCTCTGCAAGACGTTCTGATCCTGACTCTGCTCACCAATCTCCCCAGATACGAGTTGCCAAGTCTGGCAGAAGATGTCGCAACCCGGCGTATCCGGAACCAAGATTTCTTCGCCGGAACGGCGGCGTTCAAGCTTCCGGGCATTCAATTGGCCGCGTCTTGCTCCAGTTTGGACGGAAGAGGGCACCCACAAGGGGTGCCCCTACCAAAATTCTTTGTCCATTTGGACAAGATTCTGAAATTAAGGAACTAACCTCACCATAGTGTAATCCGTTTGCGTCGTCGCCCCTGGCGGGGCGTGGGCCGGGGGCTGCTACAATGGCCACCCGTAACGGTCAACGTCTCGGATCGCTCCCGGCGAGGAACGAAGAATATCCCCATGGCCCAGTCCCGGATCCGGAACTTCTGCATCATCGCCCACATCGACCACGGGAAGTCGACTCTGGCCGACCGGCTGCTGGAGGCGACCGACACCGTGGATGCCCGGCAGATGAGGGAACAGGTCCTGGACCAGATGGAACTGGAGCGAGAGCGGGGAATCACCATCAAGATGGCCGCGGTTCGGCTGGCCTACCGGGCCGCGGACGGCCTCGATTACGAGTTGAACCTCATCGACACTCCGGGTCACGTGGACTTCTCCTACGAGGTGTCGCGCAGTCTGGCGGCCTGCGAGGGAGCCATCCTGGTGGTGGACGCGGCGCAGGGGGTCGAGGCGCAGACCCTGGCCAACGTGAGCCTGGCCATGAATCACGATCTGGCAATCCTGCCGGTCATCAACAAGATCGACCTCCCGGCGGCGGACCCGGACCGGGTCATGGAGGAGATGGACGAGACGCTGGCCGTCGACATCTCGGAGTGCGTGTTGGCCAGCGCCAAGGAAGGGTGGGGCATCGACGATGTCCTGGAGGGCGTGGTCCAACACATTCCGGCACCTCCGGGAGACCCGGATGAACCCCTGCAGGCGCTCATCTTCGACAGTCACTTCGACACTTATCTGGGAATCATCGCCTACGTGCGCGTCGTCAACGGCGTGCTGAAGCGCGGAATGCGGATTCGCATGATGGCTTCGGGCCGGGAAGCGGAGGTGGCGGGAGTCGGCGTCTTCGCTCCGGAGCGGAAAGCGACCGGGACCCTCAAGGCCGGTCAGGTCGGGTACGTTCACGCCGGCATCAAGGCCATCGGAGACTGCCGGGTGGGAGAGACCATTACCACGGCTCCAAACCCGGCGCCGGCGCCCCTGCCCGGCTACCGGCAGAGCCGGCCCATGGTCTTTTGCGGCCTTTATCCGGTCGACAGCAATCGCTATTCCGATCTCCGCGAGTCTCTGAATCGGCTCCAGCTCAACGATGCGTCCCTTTCCTTCGAGCCCGAGAGCTCGGCGGCCCTGGGTTTCGGCTTCCGCTGCGGTTTCCTGGGCCTGCTCCACAGCGAGATCATCCAGGAGCGTCTGGAGCGGGAATTCAACCTGGAAATGGTGGCCACCTGTCCGTCGGTGGTCTACCGGGTGACCTGCAAGGACGGCTCGGTCCTGGAGATCGACAACCCCACCCGCTGGCCCTCCCTGGGTGAGATCGAGGTCGTGGAGGAGCCCTACGTTCTGGCCACCATCATCACGCCCAACAAGTCCATGAGCGTCTGCATGGACCTGTGCAAGGATCGCCGCGGCGTCTTCGTGAACCTGGATTCCAGCGGTCCGACCCGGGTGATTCTTACCTTCGAGCTTCCGTTGGCCGAGATCCTCATGGACTTCTTCGACACCTTGAAGAGCCGGACCCGGGGTTATGCCTCGTTCGACTACGAGCCCCTGGGCTACCGGGAAGGGAAACTGGCCAAGCTGGACATCCGAATCAACGGGCAGGGGGTCGACGCCCTGAGCTTCATCACCCACCGGAAACGGGCCTACAACCGCGGGAAGGCGCTGGTCGGCCGGCTCAAGGACGTGCTTCCCCAACAACTCTTCGAGATTCGGATCCAGGCGGCGCTGGGGTCCCGGATCATTGCCGCCGAGAGCGTGCGCGCCTTGCGGAAGAACGTCCTGGCCAAGTGCTACGGAGGAGACGTGACCCGGAAGCGCAAATTGCTGGAGATCCAGAAGAGCGGCAAACGGAGGATGAAGTCCATCGGCCGGGTCGATATTCCCCAGGAAGCGTTTCTCAGCGTGCTGCGGGTGGGCAACGAATAGATGCCGGAACGAGGAGATCCGTCGCAGGGGTTGGGGATTTATCTTCATATCCCCTTTTGCCGGCAAGAGTGTCCGTACTGCGACTTCAACTCGGGACCCCAGCCGGAGGCCATGCGCCGCCGCTACCTGGAGGCTCTCGGGGAAGAGATCCGGACGAGTCCCTGGGCCGGGCATCCGGTTCCGGCCGTTTCCTTTGGGGGAGGAATCCCTTCGGAACTCGATCCCGAGGGCATTGGCTCTCTGGTGGATGCGGTGCGGGGAGCTTTCCGGGTGGCCGGCGACGCCGAGTGGAGTCTGGAATGCACTCCCGGCACCCTGACGCTGGACGACCTGAGGACGTTGCGGCGGCTGGGCATCGATCGCCTGAGCCTGGGCGCCCAATCGTTCCGGGATCGCCATCTCGGCCTGTTGGGGTACCCCCACGGAGCCCGGGACATCCGGTGCTTCTGCGGGTGGGCCCGGACCGCCGGTTTCGAAAACCTCAACTTGGATCTCCTCTACGGCCTGCCGGGTCAGACCCTCGGAGACTGGATGGGGGATCTGGAACAGGCGCTGGCCATGGCGCCCGAGCACCTGTCCCTCTACGATGTCGTCGCCGCGGGGGACAACGGGCCGTCCCGATCCCTGGATGACGGCCGGCTCCCGGAGCCGGATGAGGAGACGGTCGCGCGCATGTATGAGTCCGCGCTGGATCGCATCGCGGAGGCGGGTTACGAGCATTACCACGTCTCCGGATTCGCCCGGCCCGGCCGGGAATGGCGGCAGGGGGAGATCTACTGGAAGGGCAAGGCCTATCTGGGTTTGGGTGCGTGCGCTTCCTCCTTTGTCCACGGGACCCGCTGGACCAACACCTCAGACCTGGAGTCGTATATCCGGGGAGTGCGGGCAGGGGCCGCACCCCGGGCCTCGGAGGAACATCTGTCCGGCCTTCGCGCTCTGGGCGAGGACATGTTCGTGGGCCTCGATCGGCGGAAGGGCGTCTCCCTCTCGGAACTGTCCGTGCGCTACGGCCGCGACGTGGGGCGGCTCTACCGGGAACCGTTGAGATTCCTGTCCGAAAACGGATTGATCTCCCGGCGGGACGGCCGGGTGAGTCTGACCCGCCGGGGCCTGCTTCTTTCCGGCGCCGTCGCCGCCGAGTTTCTGGCGGCGCCGGACGGGAGGGCGGCCGAGTGAGCCGGGTCTGTGTCTTCTGCGGCTCCAAGACGGGAAAGCGGCCCCTCTACGCCGAGGTGGCCGGACGGTTGGGACGCCGCCTGGCCGGCCGGGGTCACGACCTGGTCTACGGCGGTGGAGCGACCGGGCTGATGGGTGTGGTGGCCGATTCGATCCTGGAGGCCGGAGGACAGGCCATCGGCGTGATTCCACGGTCCATGGCCACCCGGGAGGTGGCCCATCCGGGACTGACCCGCATGCACGTCGTCGGCACCATGCACGAACGGAAGGCGTTGATGGCGGAGCTGTCCGACGCCTTCATCGCCCTGCCGGGAGGATTTGGAACCTTCGAAGAACTGCTGGAGATGATCACCTGGGCTCAGCTCGGCATACACCGCAAGCCGGTGGGCCTGCTCAATGCCGGCGGGTATTTCGATCCCCTGGTGGAGATGTTCGACCGGGCCGTCCGGGAGGGTTTCGTCCGGCCCAAGTACCGGTCCCTCTGCCGGGTCGGAGCCGGCGTGGACGAACTGCTCTCGAAGCTGGAATCGCGACGAGGAGAAATATGCCGGGCAAGGTGACCGTCAAGGACCCCTTCGAGGTCAACCTGGATTGCGTCCACTGCGGGTTCTGCCTTCCCAAATGCCCGACCTACCAGGTCTTGGGCGACGAAAACGACTCGCCGCGCGGACGCATCTACCTGATGGACCTGGTCCGGGAGGGCCGCCTGCCGCTGGACGACACGGTCATGACGCACCTGGACCGCTGTCTGGGATGCCGGGCCTGCGAAACCGCCTGTCCCTCGGGCGTCCGCTACGAGCTGATGCTGAACCAGACCCGGGGACAGATCTACGAGAACCGTCCCCCTTCGTGGATCCAGCGCTTCGCCTTTCGCCGGGTCCTGCCTTCTCCCGGACTGCTGCATCTCGGCGCCCGGCTGGCGCGGCTGTACCAGGCGACCCTCCAGCACTGGGTGCGGTCCAGCCGCATCCTCTCGCGCTCCGCTCCCAAGCTGGTGGAGATGGAGAAGAAGCTGCCCACGGTCCCGCCGCCGGACCGTCTCAAGGCGTTTTATCCGGCGAAAGGGCCGAGACGGGCTCGCGTCGGGTTCCTGTCCGGATGCGTGATGCCCATCCTCTTCCCCGAGGTGCACCGGGCCAGCATTCAACTGCTGCGGAGAGCCGGGTGTGAGGTCGTGGTCCCACCCGGTCAGCGCTGCTGCGGCGCCCTTCACTCCCACGCCGGGGACCAGGAAGGGGCCGGGCGTCAGGCCCGAATCAACACCCAGGCCTTCCCCTGGCGCGATCTGGACGCGGTCGTGGTCAACTCGGCCGGCTGCGGCGCCGCCATGAAGGAATGGTCCCATCTTCCGGAGAGTACCGGCGAGATGGCCCGGTTCTCGCACAAGGTCAAGGATGTCTGCGAGTTCCTCGTGGAGATGGATCCTGCCTGGGAACTGGGGCCGGTTCCGCTCCGGGTCGCCTATGACGATTCTTGCCACCTGCTCCACGGGCAGGGCATCTATTCCCAGCCCCGCGCCCTCATGGCGCAGATCCCCGAATTGACCCTCCTGGAAGTTCCCAACAGCGAACGCTGCTGCGGAAGCGCCGGGATCTACAACCTGCTGCAGCCGGAGATCGCCGGCCAGTTGCTGGATCGGAAGCTGGACGAGATCCTGAGTGTCGATCCGCAACGGGTGGCCACGGCCAATCCGGGGTGCCTCATGCAGATCCGGTTCGGCCTGGAGAATTCGGGAGCCTCCATCCCGGTCCAGCACCCGGTGGAATTGCTCTACGAGTCCGTCCGGGCAGCGCCCTCGTAATCCGTTGTCAAATTAGATCCCGCCCCAGAATCGTCCCGGATTCAGCGTCCTCCGGGGGTCGAACCGCTCTTTGATCCGCCTCATCAGCGGCAGGGGTTGGGTGGTGGGTCCCCAGACGTCCAGGCCCTGCTTCAAAGGCGCGTCCGCCTTGAACAGGGTGGCGTAGACGGGCTGGCCCTTCCAACGGGACCGGAGGTCGCGGAGAAAACCGGCGCCGTTCGCAAGCACCAGGAGCGTGCTGCCGGCTGCGTGTCCCGAGAGCCCATGACCGGGCAGCACCCGCTCCAGCCACCGGTGGACCTCCGCCAGCAACCCGGCGGGAGCGCTGATTCGGGCCACGGCCCTGCCGTTGTCCGGCTCCAGGGCCAGGCACAATTCCCGGTCCCAGGCCTTCCAGAAGGAGTCCGCCTCGGCCGCGTCCAGGAATCGAATTCCGGGACATCGTCCCCGGAGCTCGCGGCTCTTCCACTCGATCGGCCCCTCCGAATCTCGAAGCTCGATGGCCAGACCGTAACGTTGTGATGAAGCCCCCGGCAGCCGGAATCCCGTGCCGGAGCGGAACAACTCCAGCGCCGCCGGCTCGACCCGGTTGCGCAAGGAAAGGGCCGTCTCCAGCAGCTCGCTCAGATGATCGAATTCCAATATCCCGGTCCGGGAGGCGGGAGGGAGCGGGCGGACCTTGAACGTGGCGTGGGTGATGATTCCCAGGGTCCCCATGGAACCGGCGTAGAGCTTGCACAGGTCATACCCGGCAACGTTCTTGACCACGCGGCCGCCGGCGTGGCTGAGCCGGCCGTCGGCGTGCAGAATCTCGATGCCGATGAGGAACTCCCTCATCCCGCCCATGGCCGGACCGTAGCGCCCGGCCAGAGCCGTGGCCACCGCCCCGCCGACGGTGGCGTGCGGGTAGTTGGGTGGACGGAAGGGCAGGAACTGTCCGGCCTCGGACAACGTTTCCTGAAGCCGTTGCAAGGGACAGCCCGCCTCCACCGTGACCGTCAGGTCGCCGGGACTGTGGTCCAGGATCCGGTCCCACCGGCGGACGGAAAGGATATGGGTGGCCCGCTCCGGCTCGTTTCCCAGGAACCACTGGCCGCCGCCGCCCAGGATGAAAACCGCATCTCCCGCTCGATCCCGCTCCCGGATCCAGCCGCGGCACGACTCCGGGTCCGGGGGATCGTGGACCGGCGGAACGCCTCCCTCCAGATTCAGCCAACGGCAAGCCTGAGCCGGAGGAATCATGCCGGTTCCCGCTCCGTTCCGGGACCTGTCGCGCTATTCATAATGGCCCTGAACTCTACTTGGGGCGTATAAGACTCACAAGACGCGGCTTACTGTTCCGGTAGCACGTACGGTCCATTGACCCACGTTACGCTGCCCAGGGCGACAGCCCCTGCCCTGAGAATGTTCAGGGCTGCGTTGTGATCCCTGTCCATTCGTAAGTCGCAGGCCGCGCATCGATAGGTCTCGCTTCTCCCAGGCTTGTTCCTGGCACCACATCGGTGACAGTCCTGCGACGTGTATTTCGGGTCCACGTCTACGAGCTCCCGTCCGGCCCACTCTGCCTTGTACCGGAGTTGTATCCGTAGAAGTCCCCATGTTTGTGAGAGGATCTCACGGTTCAGGCTCTTCTTTGTGAGCCACTTCGTGGTCATCCCCTTGACATCCAGTTCCTCAACGGCGATCAAGCCATGATTCCGCACGATCTCCGTGGTCACCCGATGGCAGGCGTTCCGATTCCGAACGCCCTCCCGGTGTCGCATGGCCACCAGTCGGCCCACCCGCTTCCTCCTCGTGCCGGACCCCTTCTTGCATCGACTGATCGCTCTTTGCTGTCGGCGAATCTCCGGCCAGTCCCGTGAATTCCGTTCGACTCTCTCCCCCGTGGAAAGCATCGCCCGCTTGCGGACTCCCAGATCAATTCCCACTGCAGAGTCACACTTCGGTAGCGGTTCCTTCTCCACTTCGTAGGTTAGATCCACATACACACGATTCGGTTTTCGAACGATTCGCAATGCCTTCAATGAACACTCTGTCGGCAACGGCCGGGATGGGAACAACCGAATCGTCGGGAATCCTTTGGGCCGGATCGCATATCCCCGTGCCCGCTTCTTAACCATGGTCGTCTTCGGGTCAACGATGTCGATCGTCTCCATCCGGGCTATCGGGCGGAACCGCGGATAGCCCGGCTTTTCCCCCGCCTGGTGGCGACGGAAATACGCCTTGAAGGCCCGTTCCAGTCGCGTCAACATCCCGCGCTCCGCCCTGACCGCCAACGACCCGAGCCCCTCCGGATCATCCTTCCTCTGGGCGGTGAGGCCCTTAATCTGATCGTACAGAGTCACGCCAAGTTGTTTGGATTCCCAGGCCTTCTTCCGTTCCTCCAGAGCCGAGTTGTATAGGCGATTCAGGATGGACCTCACCCAGTCCAAGCGCCGGAGTCCGCCCTTGGACACCTTGGCCCTGCACTGAAATGTAGCGCAAACTTTCATGCCGCAGATTAAAGAGCATTACCCTGGCGATTTTGCGTCTGGCAATCTATATAGGTTCCGTCTTGTCCCGGCGCGCGGCGCCTGGTTTCTCTTGTCGGTTACCGGGACCGGAACATCTCGGCGGTGAGTGGTCACTTGGTCCTGCCGCCGTGGGAAACGGAGAAGAAGGATGGATTTAGTGGGAGTCATCATGGCCGGAGGCGCCGGAACCCGTTTCTGGCCTCTCAGCACCGCCGAGCGGCCCAAGCAGTTTCTGCGCCTGGTGGACGAGGAGAGCCTGCTCCAGAAGAGTTTTCTCCGGTTGGACGGGCTCATCGACCGGGAACGGATCCTGGTCCTCACCAACGAGGCGTTCGTTCCGCTGGTTCGGGAGCAGCTTCCCCAGGTCCCGGCTCACAACGTGGTGGGCGAGCCGCTGCGCCGGGACACGGCCGCCGCCGTCTGCCTGGCGGCCACCCTGGCGCGAAAGAGATTCGGAGACAGCGTCATCGCCACGGTGACCGCGGACCACCTGATCGAGCCGGTGGACGAATTCCGCAAGAGCCTGGTCTCGGCCGCCCGCGGCGCGGCCGCCAGCGGGGCTCTGTACACCTTCGGGATCCGTCCCACTTCCCCGGCCATTGCCTACGGCTACCTGGAGACGGGTGAACGGCTGGACCTGGACCCCGACGTCCGGCATTTCCGAGTCGCCAGCTTCCGGGAAAAACCGGACCTGCAGTTGGCGCGGAAGTACCTGGCTTCGGGGAACTACTTCTGGAATTCCGGAATGTTCGTCTGGTCCACTCAAGCCATCCTCCGGGAGTTGGAGGCGAACCTGCCACGCCACGTCCAGCGCCTCACGGCCGCCGTCGAGAGCTTCGGGACCGCTTCCTGGCCCCAGGCACTGGTCGCCGGCCTCGATCCTCTCGAGTCGATCTCCATCGACTTTGCAGTAATGGAAAAGGCCCGGGACGTGCGGTGCGTGGCCTCGTCCTTCTCCTGGACCGATCTGGGAGGTTGGTTGGCCCTGTTGCCCTTCCTGGATGAGGACCCGGACGGAAACGCCTGCCGGGGCCGGGTCCGGACCCTGGACGCCCGAGGAAATTTGATCTATTGCGACGACCCGTCGGAGACGGTGGTCGTGGTGGGCGTCGAGGGGCTGGTGGCGGTCCGGTCCGGGGATCGGACCTTGATCGTCCCCAGGAATCGGCTGGAGGAGATCAAGTCGGTGGTGGCGAAGCTGCAATCGTAGGCTTCCGGGAAGTCCGTATGCCGGATGCCGCTCCGGCCGTAAGCCCGGCTGGTGGATTCTTCCGATCCCCCACCGGGAGTCCGTCGCGATAGAAGAGGAAGCCGCCGGGAGTGGGCCGTACGCGGTTTCCGGGCAGGATGATTCCCGCCAGGTTCAAGGGGTCCGCCGTGGACACGCGGATCACCTCGCCGTCCGGCTCCAGGCGCCGGCAGGCCCTGAGCGCTTCCAGGGCTTCCGGCAGCGAGAACTGGTCGCCGTAAAAGCCGGCGATGAACCGCCCTCCCCGAATCTCTCCCCTGGCCTCCAGGCGGCGGTACACCTGAAGCAGGTCTCTCCAGGAAGGAGCGCACGGTTCTCGCGCCAGGAGATCGCGAAAGACGACTCCCCAGCGTTTGAGCAGTTGACGGGCCAGAGGCTCCAGATCCCGGGTCGAGTCGGCGGATTCGGTTTCCCGGTCCCGGCGGCGGCGCAGAAGGGTCCAGCGGCCCGCCGCCGGCTTCACCCGGGGCTCCCGCTTTCGGATCCGGGAGCGGCGGTGAGGACCCCGCCTCCGCGACGGATCGATGAGGGCTCTCAGGTTGTCGAACCCGTCCGCCGTGACCAGTCCGCAGCGCACCAGTTCCCAGAGGCCCTCTTCCACTTCCACCGGGAGCCGGCCGGTGCCGCGCACCAGGTCTTCCAGGAACGACGCTCCCCAACGCTCCAGGTCGGCCAGGATCTCTCTTGCCGGATGAGAGAGGGACGAAGTGTCGGCGCCGTTGGCTCCGGATCGGAGAGACAGGTAGTGCTCCATCTCCTCCCGGCGCAAAAAAGAGATGGGCGTCAACCGGCTCGGTTTCATCCGCGCGCCGGTTCGACCCGGCGTCGCCCGGGAGAATCCGTTGCTGAGCCGTCCCCAGGTGAAGAGGCCGGAAAGGCAGGCCCGGTCCAGGAGCGGCGGCTCGTAATCGTGGAGGCGGACCTTGAGCAGGTGCCTTTCCCAGGATGCCGCCGGCGCCTCGTACCCTTGGAGCTGCTCCAGAATCAGGAAAAGGCCCACCTCGCCGTGCAGGCGGCTGGCGGGGGAGAGGTGTTGCCAGCGGAAGAGGAAACGCATGAATTGGGCGGCGGAGACCGGCGCGATCCGGCGGCGCAGCCGGCCCAGGGTCATGCGGTGGATGCGGGCCAGGAGTCCTCTCTCGCACCATTCGATCTCCTCGATGCCGGGGCGAAACGAACCTCTGAGGGTATGGCCTTCCGCCTCCAAGGCGTGGAGAGCCGCCGTGGCGCCCGCTTCCGGGATCCGGAGCCGTTCCCAGATCTCGCGGCAGGTCAGGGGACCGGAGGCGTCGAGCCGGCTGCGGACCAGTTCGGTCAGGGCCCCTTGGTGATCCAGGTCCCGGTCGCGCTCCCAGACCGGTTCGTCCGCATCGCGCCGGCCCGCCGGCTCGAACTGCGCACCCGGATAGGCCAGCCGGATCAGCCTCGTCCGCTCGGCCGACGCGAAGTAGCCGGACGCCGGGTCGGATTGCGCGTCTTCCGGCGTCGCCGGCAGTCGAACCGGGCGCACCCGGTTCTCGGCGAGGAGTTGCCGCAACAGGTTCGTATGGGGCGCGACTTCCGATTCCGCCATCAGGCCCAGGGTCAGGAAGGCGTCGTGAAGCTCGTCCGCGTCGCGAATCGTGGGCCAGGCCTGGGAGCAGACCTCCCGAATGGCGTCGGGATCCAAATTGCAGAGGTCGCGGGCCTCCTCGGGCAGGATGTTGCGCCGGGTCCGGACGGCGCGGGCCCGCCGTTCCTCCAGGGGCGCATCGTCCAGAAAGGCATACGGGTTGGCATTGAGGATCTCGTGGCTGAAGGGAGACGGTTCCCGCGTATCCACGGCCGCGGCACGAATGTTTCCACTCTCGATTCGAGCCAGGACCTCTTCCAGGCCCTCGATATCCGTGGCCTCGGTGAGGCAGTCGTGAAGGGTCTCCTGGACCAGCGGATGATCGGGAACGGCGATATCGCCCTGGATATTCTCCTGACAGGCGGCCTGTTCCGGAAACACGGAAGCCAGCAGATCGTCGGACCGCATGCGCTGCAGCGGCGGAGGGACCTTTCGGCCCCCGGCGAAGCGGGGAACCGCCAGGGCGCGGCAGGCGTTCCAGCGCCATCGGGTCCCGAAAAGAGGCGTGTCCAGCAGGGCCTGAATCAGGATCTCCTTCACGGATGCCGCGGAAAGGAAGGAGAAGATGGTCTCCAACGGGAAGCTGTGCTGATCGCTCAGCGAGATGAGGATGCCGTTGTCGGTGGCCGCCGCCTGAAGCTCGAAATTGAAGGACCGGCAGAAACGCTTGCGCAAAGCCAATCCCCAGGCCCGGTTGAGACGGGTGCCGAAGGGGGCGTGCACCACCAACTGCATCCCCCCCGATTCGTCGAAGAACCTCTCCGCCACCACCTGTTCGAGCGTCGGCGGCATTGTCAGGGCCGCGGCGCCGGCCCGGACGTATTGGATCGCCTGGATGGCTCCGAACTGATCCAGGCCACAGTCCTTCCGCAGCCACTCCTCAGCCTGGGCATCGCTGGCCTGGACGATCTCCTCCCGGAGGCGGGAGAGGGACTCGGACAGCTCCCAGGTCCGGCCGGGGGCCTCTCCCCGCCAGAAGGGGACGGTGGGCGGGGCTCCCTGGGCGTTCCGGACCCGCACGGTTCCCGACTCCACTCGCCGGATCCTCCACGAGGTGCTGCCCAGGAGGAAGATGTCGCCGCGGCTGCTCTCGACGGCGAAGTCCTCGTCCAGGGTCCCCACCACCGTATCTTCGGGCTCTTCCTTGACCAGGAAGTCGGCCCTGTCGGGAATGGCTCCCCCGGAGGTCATGGCCACGAGCCCGGCGCCCCTTCGCGGCCGGATCCTTCCCCGGATCCGGTCCCAGTGGAGATAGGCTCCCCGGCGTCCCCGGCGGGTGGAGATGCCTTCGGAGAGCATGGCCAGAATCCGATCGAAGTCCCGCCGGCTCAAGTCCCGGTAGGAGGCGGCCCGGCGAAAGGTGGAGAACATTTCCTCGTCACCCCACTCCCGGGAAGCCGCGGCGGCCACCATCTGCTGCGCCAGGACGTCCAGCGGGCAGCGGGGCATGATGATGCGGTCCAAGGTTCCGTCGTGGATGGATCGGACCAGGGCGGCGCACTCCAACAGCTCGTCCCGGGTCGTGGGAAAGATTCGACCCTTGGGAATGGCGCCTTTCCAGTGTCCCGACCGGCCCACTCTCTGGAGCAGGAGGGCGATATTCCGCGTCGATCCGATCTGGCAGACCAGATCCACCCAGCCCACGTCGATTCCCAGCTCCAGCGAGGCGGTGGCCACGACTGCCTTGAGTTCTCCCCCTTTCAACCGCGACTCCACGTCCAGCCGGATCTCGCGGGAGAGGCTCCCGTGGTGGGCCTGAACGGCCGATTCGCCGAGCCGCTGGGCCAGTTGATGGGCCAGGCGTTCCGCCAGCCGGCGGGTATTGACGAAGACCAGGGTGGCGCGATGCTCCTCGATGAGATCGGTGATGCGGTTGTAGACGTCGTCCCAGGTCTCGTGGGAGATGACCGCTCCCCGCTCGGCGCCGGGGACCTCGATGGCCAGATCCATGTCCCGGCGGTGCCCCACGTCGATGATGCGGGCCCGGCGATCGGGTCCGGTGAGAAACCCGGCGATCTCCCGGATCGGTTTCTGGGTCGCCGAGAGGCCGATTCTCTGAAACGCGGATCCGGTGAGGTCCTCCAGCCGCTCCAGGGTTAGGCTCAGGTGGGCGCCCCTCTTGTCCCGGGCCAGGGCGTGAATCTCGTCCACAATCACGGTCCGGGTCTCCCTCAGCATGTTTCTTCCGCCACGGGAGGTGAGCAGGATGAAGAGGGACTCGGGAGTCGTGACCAGGATGTGCGGAGGGGTTCGTGTCATTCGAGCCCGTTCCCGGGCCAGGGTGTCTCCGGTCCGGACCAGCGCTTGTACGGGGGAGAGCTCCATGCCCCGGGAATTTCCCAACTGCTGAATCTGCTCCAGGGGCTCCAGCAGGTTCATGCGGATGTCGTTGGCCAGGGCCTTCAAGGGCGAGACGTAAACGATCCGGGTGCTCTGGGAAAGCTCCCCGCGGGAACTCTGGCCGATCAAACCGTCGATGGCGCAGAGAAAGGCGGCCAGCGTCTTCCCGGAGCCGGTGGGGGCCGCGATCAGGACATTCTCGCCCGTCTGAATGGCTGGCCACCCGAGACGCTGAGGCTCGGTCGGCTCGCCGAACCGGTCCCGGAACCACTCCTGCACCAACGGTTGAAACTGGACCATGACTCGTTTCCCGATTGTAGGGCCCGGGGGTGAAAGTCGCCATGGCGCCTGTTGGGCTCGGCTCGACTTGAAGCCGGACAGGCGGTGTGGAACTCTTGAATTTGTCCTGGTGCGGGGGCATCGAAGGCCGATCGCGGCCCCGACCGAATCCGGGTCGGGATGGACGATGCTCTTTGTCCCATGGGACCGTTTCCATGACGCACCGTCGCTGGTTCGATTTTCCGGTCTATCTCGTTGTTCGCGGTTTCGTGGAACTGGTGGGGATACTGCCCCGGGTCCTCGCCTACCCTCTCTGCCGGGGCATCGCCGGCCTGGTCTATCTGGCCGACGCCAAGCACCGGCGCATCGGCATGATCAACCTGGGGATCGCATTTCCCGACAGCGACGACGGCTGGCGCCGGGATGTCCTGCTGGAAAGTTACCGCCAGCAAGGACACCACGCCGTCGAAGTGAGTCGTCTGAATCGAAAGAAGGCATCAGACGTTCGCAGCCGGGTGAGCTATGAGCCGGGACGGGGACTGGAAAACTACCTGGAGGCCAAGAACCGGACCGGATCGGTGATTTTCCTGACCGCCCACGTGAGCTGCTGGGAACTGCTCCCGGCGGCCCACGCACTCGCCGGGCATCCCTTGAGCTTTGTGGTGCGCCCTCTCGACAACCCCTACCTGGAATCGTGGGTCACCCGAATCCGGAGTTGGCCCGGCAACCAGGTCCTGCCCAAGCGGCATTCCATGAGAAGGATTTTTCGGGGACTTTCCCAGGGAGACGACGTGGGGCTGCTCATCGACCAGAACACCCAGCGGAAGGATGGAGTCTTCGTGCCTCTGTTCGGACGTTTGGCCAGCACCCATGCCGGAGTGGCGGCGCTGGCCTTGAGGACCTCCCACCCGGTGGTCCCCGGATTCATCTATCCGGGCCGGCGGCGGGGCCGCTACCGGATCCGCTTCTACCCGTCCGTGGAACTGGTCCGGACCGGGAATGACGCGGAAGACGCGCGGACCAACACCGCCCGCTTCAACCGGTACATCGAGGAGATGGTTCGCGAGTATCCCCACTGCTGGCTCTGGGGGCACCGGCGTTTCCACACCCGCAACGGCCGCTCGGATCCTTATGCGGAACCCGGCGCCGGCGCCGCTCCGCAGCCTGCCGCCAGCGGAGATGGGTCCGCAGGCACCTAGTGTGGCGTCCCGAAAATACATGTATTCGTGACGGGTCGAACCTTGATTTCGAATCCCCGTAGGGGCACCCCTTGTGGGTGCCCTCTTCGGTCCAAACCACGCCAGGAGGGGCGTGGAGAGGGGCGACTTTCCAGTCGCCCCGTATTCTTTCGCCGTATTGTCATTCTGGAGACCGGCGCGTGAAACACGCCGGACCCAGGTCGGCGCCTGAACGCCGCTCCCTCACCTTCGTCATGTGTTCGTAACGGTTCGAGCTTCGATTTCGAATCCCGGTAGGGGCACCCCTTGTGGGTGCCCTCTTCGGTCCAAGTCACGCCACCAGTACAAAGCTCCCCCCGGGACGA
>JAJDTT010000051.1 GCA_022827025.1 Acidobacteriota bacterium | reverse complement strand
TCCTCGGCAAGGCGATTCTGTTTGCCGGTCTGGTGGGGATCGCCGGAGGTCTGCTTCCGGCCGCGCGAGCCGCCCGGTTGCAACTGCTCGAGGTGATGCGGGATTGATGGAAAAGGATCTGAAAGCGTTGCGCATCGACCGCAGCCGGAAGCGTGACAGGCCGTCCCGAAGCTTGTGGTTGATGGGATTGGCGGCATTTCTCCTGGGGTCCGCCCTGTCCGCGCTGTTTTTCCGAAACCTGTCCCGGCAGACGCCGGGTACCGCAGTGGCAGAGGTGCAGACTGATCGAGCGACGGACCTCCCTGCCGCCGCCGGCGTCGATCGGGGGCCGGATCGGGACAGGCCATTGCTGATCGCCTCAGGCTATATCGTCCCTCGTCACCGGATCGAAGTCAGTTCCCGGATCATGGGGAAGGTGGCATGGGTCGGGGTCGACAAATCCGATCGAGTCGAAAAAGGCCAGTTGCTGGTCCGGCTGGAGGACGCCGAGTTCCGAGCGCAACTCCAGCAGGCCCAGGCCGGCCTTGACTCGGCGCAGGCTCGCCTCACTGAATTGGAAACCGGTTCCCGGCCTGAGGAGATCCAACGAGCAAAGGCGGAGTTGGAAAGAAGCCGTGCCGAATTCGACAATGCCGATCTCGAGTACCGGCGCTTCAGCCAACTCATCGAGAGCGGAGTCATCGCTCAACAACGGGTCGACGATGCCCGGTCTCGCCGCGACATGGCCGAGGCCGCCGTCGCCGTCGCCGAGAAAAACCACCTGCTCTTGGAGATCGGTCCGCGAACCGAGCAGATCGAGGCTGCCCGCGCCGAGTTGGAGCGCAGCCAGGCGGACATCCGGTACTGGCGAACCCGGCTGCGTGAGACGGAGATCCGGGCGCCCGTCACCGGTACGATCCTTGAACGAGTCGTCGAGGTCGGCGAAATGGTTTCAGGCTACTTCATGGGGGGAGCCGTCCTGGTGGCATTGGCGGATCTGAATGATCTGCAGGTGGAGATGGATATCAGCCAATCCGACTTTCACAATATCTCGCCGGAGAACGGGTGCAAGATGTCTCCCATCGCCTATCCGTCCCGGGATTATGAATGTGCGTTGGACGAGATCGCACCCGAGGCCAACCGGCAACGAGCCACAATCGAGGTGAAGGTCCAGATCCTGAAACCGGATGGATATCTTCGGCCGGAGATGGATGTTCAGGTCACTTTCTTTCGCACGCACCCGGTATCCGGGGCGGCAGACACTACCCCTGGAGACACCGGATGACCGACGTATTGATCGAAATGCGCAATCTGACCCGGGTGTTCCAGCGCGATACGGTCCAGGTCGTGGCTCTGCGGGACATCAACCTGGACATCCGTGACAACGACTTCATCAGCCTGATGGGACCCTCCGGTTCCGGCAAGAGCACCCTGCTCAACCTGATCGCCGGGATTGACCGGCCGACCGGTGGCCAACTCCAGGTTCTGGGAGAAGATCTGACCGCGCTCAACGAGGACGAGTTGGCTGTCTGGCGCAATGAACACGTGGGGTTCGTGTTCCAGCACTTCAACCTGATCCCGGTGCTGACCGCCTTCGAGAACGTCGAGCTCCCCCTGCTGCTGACCTCGCTGTCCCGGCAGGAACGGCGAGAGCACGTGGAAACGGCCCTGCGGCTGGTGAACCTCTCCGACCGGCTACACCACTACCCGCGCCAGCTCAGCGGCGGCGAGGAACAGCGGGTGGCCATCGCCCGGGCCATCGTCACCGATCCTACTTTCATCCTGGCCGACGAACCGACGGGCGACCTGGACGCCGACTCGGCCGGGGACATCCTCAAGGTGCTGGAGGCCCTGAACCGGGACTTCGGAAAGACCATCGTCATGGTCACCCACGACCCCCGCGCTGCCGCCTACGCCGGGATCAACCATCATCTGGAAAAAGGTTCCCTGTTGGCGAAGGCCCCCGGCCACGACGGTTCCTCCAGCGACGTCTGAGTGACGGCTCTGGAGGGGGGACTTTCCGGTCCCCCCTCTTCATCCACGTTTTATTGGAAGTTCGGCGGTACGAAAGGAAAGCTGCCGCCCCGAGCCACCCTTTCCGTGATGCGATCACGATCGGTAGGCATCTCGACGATGGGCGATCCGGACTACAAGAATTCGAAAGCGTTCATCGTCGATTTGAGCAATTATCCGATAGGTTCCGACACGGTATCGCCAGAGGTTGCGAAACCGTGTTCCACGCATGGCAAGGCCAAGCTGGCGCGGATTTTGCGTCCTGGCCAATCGTAATTCCAAGTAGTCCCGGAGACGTTGTCGGGTTTGCCGATTCTGCTTTCCAACAGACTTCTGCACACTCTCGGCATACTCAACCTTCCAGCTCACGCCACATCTCTTCGGAACTTACAACTCTCTCCTCCCCGTTGCGAAGGCGATCCAACACCTGTTCGGCAGAGTGCAAGTCCTCGATTTGCTCAATCCTCTCCAGGATAGCTTTGCGCGCGTAGTCGCTCTTGGTCTGGCCTGCCTCGTCTGCGAGACGTTCAAGCCGGGCGTCGATCTCCTTGGGAATTCGGATTGACAGCATGACATTCTCCATATTGACAAGAATACACACATTCGGATGCAAAGCCTCCAAGGTCCATAAACGAGCCACCTCAGGAAAACGCGATCGATGGCGCCGTCACAGGATCCTTCCGGGCCGATGCAATGCAGAAAATCCCGGCCACGGACCGATGTGATATTGGACTCTCAAACGCCGGAATTTAGAACCTAGCTACCCTCGTTGGTTCCGACTGTGACCCATGACCAGGGATCCCAGTCCGCGGGAGCGGGGGTAGGAAAACCCCCGCTCCTATCGTTTGTTGGGGAATTCCGAGAAATGGGGAATGTTTACGCGGCATCCATTTCAAGGGACAGGGACGATGGACAATTCAGGTCAGCATACGGAGGAACATGGCAACACGTTCAAGCTTGTCGACCTCGTCAGGGTCCAGGCCGTCAGGCGCGAAATGCATCACCTCGTTTCTCATCTCCCTCACTTGGTCCAAGTTGCGCATGAAGGTGGCGCGGTCCACGCGCAATCCCAACTTGTCCCATCGATCCCGTTTTGCAAGAAGTCGGCAGTAGGCGCCGAAGTTCAGGTCCCATGAGCCCTCGATGGGCCGATCCGGATCATCGGATGCCTCCGCCATCTCTGAGAGAGTGAACTTGCTCACCAAGTTTCGCAGATGGAGCTCGATCTCCCCGATGACCAGGAACGGTTGGGCAAGCTGCGCGAACTGCCTGGCGAAATCGCTTGCCGTCACGATTCCCGAAATGGTCCGGTCCAGGTCTCGAACGAGGACGTATCCATGCTCCCAGATGTCCTTGATGGCATCGAAGAAGGGAGCGTCGATGGCTATTTCCCGATGCTCCTCCATGCCGTGGCGGACCTCGTCGCCTAACCGTCCCAGCGCGAACGCCGTTCCGATCGACCGCCAACTGACTACGCCCTTCACATCGCGTGGGTTCACCATCACGGGGAGCTGTGAGAAGTCGTGGATCAGCATGTTCGTCGTCGCCTTGTCCAGAGGATCGGTCGGACGCACGCTGGTTGGGGGGCGATGGGCTGTCGGGAGGACGCCGATGCGCACCGTCGGATCGACCGGCTCCTTCCGGACGCCCGTCGCCTCCATGTCCAGCTCGATCGAGATGTCGCCGTCGATATGCTGTCGCTCGAAGTCGGGGTCCGTGCGGAGATCGAGTTCCGCGAATTTGGTCCTGATCCGCCGGATAAGCCTGTCGCTTCGGCGCGAGTAATTGAACCAACCCAGAAGCTCACGGACCGTCGTGAGTTCCGCAACAGGCATAGCCCCACCATCCCGTTCGGCTTTCATCCGGTCTGCGATTGTTTTGAGTTTCTCGTGGGCTTGATTCGGCATGTCTCTCAATCCTCCGATGGTGTCGAAATGGGCCGGCCCCTCAATTCAGAACCCGGGCGGCTGCCGGGAATGATGGTCGGTGACCTGCTGGTAGGCGCGGCCCAGGGCCAGGATCCGGGACTCGTCGAAGAGGCGTCCGGTCAGGGAAATGCTGGTGGGCCGTCCTTCGGGGTCGAAGCCGTTGGGCAGTGCGAGGCAGGGGTGTCCCGTCAGGTTCGTGAGCCTCACGTTATAGCTGAAACTGGGGGCCAGGTAGGCGTCGATTTCGGACATGAGCCTGGCCATGTCCTCCATCAACAGTGACCGCAACCGGTTGGTCTGGATGTATTCCACAGCCGGAACGAATCGGGCCTGACGGAACATGTTGGGCCAGTTGTTCGCTTCCTGTTCTCTCAACAGGTCGTCCTGGTTGTTGCGCGTGAACTCGTCAAAGGCGGCCGCGGCCTCGGTATAGAGAATCAGCTCCGGCGCGAGGGGCCGTTTCGGCAGTTCGACAGGGACCAGGTCCACCCCCAGGGAACGGAAGACCTCCAGACTCCGGGCATCGTTCTCCTTGGCGGCTCCCTCCTCCTGTTCCTGAAAAAGGCTCTCGGCGTAGCCCACGCGGAGGCTCTCAAGTTTGTTCCTTACAGGCCAAATGAAGGGGTGGTCGCGCGTGGTCGGGTCGAGGGGATCGAGGCCGTGGATGGCGGCGAACACCAGGGCGCAGTCCTCGGCGCTGCGGCAGATGGGTCCCAGCTTGTCCAGGCTCCAGCTCAGAGTCATGGCGCCGTGACGGCTGACCCGTCCGAAAGTCGGTCTCAGGCCGGTGACTCCGCAGGTGGCGGACGGATAGACGATGGACCCCATGGTCTCGGACCCGATGGAGAAGCCGACCAGGCCAGTGGCGGTCGCCGCGGCGGAACCGGCCGATGAGCCCTTGGAGCCTTCGTCCAGCTTCCACGGATTGCGGGTCTTCCCGCCGTACCAGACGTCGACCGCGGCCAGAGCTCCCAGGCTGAGCTTGGCGATCAGCACGGCGCCCGCCTCCTCCAGCAGGCGGACCACCGTGGCGTCCAGGTCCAGCGTCTGGTCGCGGTGGGAGGTGGCTCCCCAAGTGGTTCGATATCCTCGGACCGCCAAAAGATCCTTCGCCCCCCAGGGGATGCCGTGGAGCGGCCCGCGGTAGCGTCCGCGCGCCAGCTCCCGGTCGGCGCGGCGCGCCTGTTCCAACGCCAGCTCCCCGGTGTAGGAGATGACGCATTCGAGCTTTTCGTTGTACTTCTTGAGGCGGTCCAGGTAGAGCCGGGTCAGCTCCTCGGAACTCACCTTCCGGGCCCTCACTGCCGGCGCCAATCGGGAGACGGGCCAGTAGGCCAGATCCTCCAGGTGGGCGGGCACCTCGGGTACCGGAGTCCGGGTTGGGGCCAGTTGCGCGGCGGGCGGATACGGCACGCTCCCGCGGGGAATGGGATCGAACTGGATGGCGGGCGGAACCGAATTGTCCAGCGAGAACTCCCGGAGGTTCCCGAAGAACTCCAGGCTCTGATTGACCCGCTTGAGCATCTGCTCCCGTTCCGGGAGCGTGAACTCCAGCCCGGCCACCTGTTGGGCCGCCTGCAGGATCTCCGCCGTGATCCTCATCTCGGTTTCCACGGGGGATTCGTCCCGGCAGGAAGCCAGGGCCAGTCCGCCTCCCGAGAGGGAGGTCAGCGCCTGCCGGCGGGTCCACTTGGGGTCAGTCACGACGGTACTCCGGACGTGTTGAGAAAGCGGATCGAGGAATTCTCGTGCCGGGACCGCCGGCGCGGGTCACGGAGTCGTCCGGTCGACGGCCAATCGGCCGCAACTGTCCAGCGCCAGCAGCGGATAGCAGGTGCCGCTGTAGGTGATGAAATGGAACTTGTCCGTGTTGAGGGACCGCGTCCACCAGCGGCCCGATTCCCGCTGGTTGGAAAGCAGCCAGTCCAGGGCGCGCTGAATTCGGGGGTCGTCGGCCGGAACGCCGGCCTGCCTCAGGACCAGGACGCAGAGTCCGGTCTGGTGGCCGTCGCTGGCCGGATTCTCGAAATCGTCTTCGGCCCGGAGCTTCTCGGCGCGGTTTCCCCGGCCCCAGGTCTCGGGAGTGGCGAAAGTGCGGATCGACCAGCCCCCGTCCTCCCGCTGATGCCCCCAGATCATCTCCACCAGTTCCTGCTGCTTCTCCTCGTCCAGCAGACCGGGCCAGCGGGTGGAGACCCATAGCAGGAGGAGGTGGCCATAATCGTGGGGCGCCCGGGTCCTCAGGTATTCCCGGGTTTTTCGCACCGCTTCCTGATCTGTGTTGGCGGCCAGCCACCCGGGAGCCGCCGCCATGGCCATGGCGCCCACGGTGGCGGACTGGTACCTGCTGGACTCGAACGGCGGCCAGGTGTCGATATTGCTCCAAGCGCCCTCCGGATCCTGGAGTTGGAGCATCAGGTCCAGGGCTTCCCGGGTTTCCCGGGAGAGCTCCCCGGTGACGTGGGAATCCCATTCGGCCAGCCCCTGGGCCGCATAGGCGACCTGGGTCGGGCGGACGCTGGAACGGAGTTTTTCGGGCTCCATGGCCCGCAACTCGTCGAGTTCATCGATGACGAACTCCCGCAGCTCCGCGGGAGGCCGGCCCAGGGTTCCCGTCAGAGCCGGACGGGTGACGAAATAGGTGCCGTTGGTGTGGCAGGCGATGCACTCCCGCTTCCGGGTCCAGGCCAGTGCCCCATCCTCCATGTAGGCGACGGCTCTCTGGGGCGAGAACTGTTCAAGGACCGTTTCCAGCGCCGATGCGGCTGGGATCGAAATCTGCTCCCATTCGTATTGCGGCTTGGGTGCTTCGTCGCCTTTCTCCGCCGCGGCCGTTCCCAGGAAGAAGAAAGTGAGGAGGATTCTTGCCAGCTTCATATTGACAGCCAAGGTTACTACAGGGTTCCGAACATTCCCAAACGCCCCACCAGCCGGCTGCTCCGAAAACGGGGACTCCCAACTGCCGCAACGGTTCGGACACGCTTGCGGCACCTGTTTTCGGCGACGTATTCTCAATGCCGCAGCAAGGTTTTTTGATCCGTGCCAGGGGAGTCACAGGAGGGTCCGGTCATGCGAAGCTGGTGTTCCAAAGGTGAGAGCCGCGCGGCTCCGATGATCCATGTCTTGGGAATCGCATTCCTGCTACTGGGAGGAGCCTGCTCGGAGACTCCCACGCCCGCCGCGCCGGATCAGAAACCGCTATTCGTAAGCGGCCGGGATGGATATCACACCTACCGGATCCCGGCGCTCCTGACCACGGGGAAGGGAACTCTCCTGGCCTTCTGCGAGGGGCGCAAGGACAGCCGCAGCGATCACGGTGACATCGACCTCCTGATCCGGCGATCCATCGACGGGGGAGAGACCTGGAGCCGTCAGCAGGTGGTCTGGGACGACGGCGGCAACACCTGCGGCAACCCCTGCCCGGTGGTGGACCAGGAGACCGGGACGATCTGGCTCTTGCTGACCCACAATCCGGGGGACGAGGGTCTGAGGGCGATTCTGCAGCCCGGAGCCCGGGGGACGCGGACCGTGTGGGTCACCTCCAGCGAGGACGACGGGCAGACCTGGGCGCCGCCTCGGGAGATCACGGCCACCACCAAGAAACCGGACTGGGACTGGTATGCCACCGGTCCCGGCGTCGGGATCCAGCTTCGACACGGTCCCCACAAGGGCCGGCTGGTGATCCCCTGCGACTATTCCTATCCGCCGTCGAGTCCGGATGAAGCGGTTCCCTCGTACGGGGAGCCCGCGCCCGCATTCGGCTCCCACGTCATCTACAGCGACGACCACGGCAAGAGCTGGCACCTGGGAGGGAACATCCAGCCTCACGGCAACGAATGCCAGGTGGCCGAGTTGACCGACGGCCGGATTCTCCTGAACTTCCGGTCCTACTTCGGCAGGAACCTCCGGGGCCGTTCCTGGAGCAGCGACGGCGGCATGACGTGGTCGGAGCCGCAGGACGATCCCCAGTTGACCGAGCCGGTCTGCCAGGCCAGCCTGCTGCGCTACGCTTGGCCCGGCACGGGAGGCCGCAGCCGCCTCCTCTTTTCCAATCCCGCCGCCACCGAGCGCGTCCGGATGACCGTTCGCCTCAGCTACGACGAGGGGGAATCCTGGCCCTTGTCACGCCTCCTGCACGAAGGACCATCCGCCTACTCCAGCCTGGCGGTCCTGCCGGACGGCGCCATCGCCTGCCTCTACGAACGGGGGGACGAGTCGGCCTACGAGACCATCACCCTGGCCCGATTCGGCCTCGACTGGTTGACCCAGGGGATGGATCAAGGGGACTGATTACCAGAAGACGGGGGCTGGATACTGTGCAATCTCCCGGTCCGGGGTCACGATGGTGAGTCCGTTCAAGATGGCCTGGGAGATGAGTCCACGGTCAAACGGATCCCGGTGCAGTACGGGCAGGAGTGCCTCGTGTGCGGCGCAGGCTTCATCGAATGGGAGCGGTTGGAGCTGGAGCCACTGACGCCGACTGTTCACATAGCGGTTCGGTGGCTCGGGCAAAGTGATACGTCCCAGCCTGTACTTTATCGCTATCTCCCAAGCGGAGAGTGCACTGAGGAAGACGCTGTTATCAGGGTCGCGACAAATGCTTCGCGCTGTCGTTGTCAGTTTCGGATCATCGGCCGCGAGCCACAGGAAAGTGCAGGTGTCGAGCAGGAGCTTCACGGTAGCTCCTTGGTCCCTTCGAATGCGTCTAGCAATTCATCCGGAAGTGGCTCGAAAAAGCTGGCAGGTATCTCCAATCCCCGATCGATTCCCACTGGTCGGGGTTTTACCGGCGGTTTGGGAATCGGTCGTATCTCGGCGATCGGCAGATTTCGACGGCAGACGATTATCGTTTCGCCATTCTCCACTTGGCTCAAATATCTCGAAAAATGCGTCTTTGCCTCGGCAGTGTTGATCTTGATCATGACCAAATAGTAGATCAGATAGATGACCAACATCAATCGTGCTGATCGAATGCCGATCCACACCGGTCCAGGTTGGGATTCGAGGTGTCGACCGTTTCCGGGTCCTCACTCCCGTTGCGCGAGGAGGCTCGCCTGGTATCGGGCCACGTCCCACATGTAGTGGCGGACCCTTTTCTTTTCTGCCGCCAGGACGTGTGTTTTCCCGCCCTCCCGGTCTCCTTGCGCGAGCAGGAAGAGCCCGATGTAGAGGTGGCCGTAGAAGAGGCGCCCTTCCAGTTGGGCTGGTCCGGGCCGGCCGGCGCGGGCGGTTTCCAGGACCTTGTCAGGCGACCCCTCCCCCCGGAACATGTCGTAGACGGCCATCATGGGAATACGGGGATCGTTCCGAATCGGCATCAAAGTTGACCTCGCCTTCTCCGTGCCGTCGGTTCGGGCGATGCAGAGGTAGCGCCAGACCGAGTTCTCCACGTCGTTGTCGTGGTATGTCTGGTACAGCTCGAACTGCCTCGCTCCCTTCTCGAATTGACCCGCGTAGTAGTAGGAAAGCCCCAATTCCCATTGCCTCGGCTCCATGTCGGGACGGAGCCGGACGTACTGTTCCAGATCCGCGACGGATTCGGTGATCTTGCCCAGGCGAAAGTGCTCCCGGCCCCGCAGGTAGTAGGCGTAGGCCAACTTGGGGTTCCGGGCCAGGGCGCCGCTGGCCAGTTCCACGGCTTCGGAACTCCGGCCCCGCTCCGAAGCCTTAACGGCGTGGCTCAGCAGCTCCTCGGCCCCCTGGCTGACGGCGGCGCACGTGGAGTTGAGGAAGACGCCCAAGGCGAGAAGGAATATGGCAAATCTCACGCGAAACATGCCTCATTCTACTCCACGATGCGGTCGTTCGGGCCCGGGAAATGGACGTCTTGAACCTGTTCGAGACCGGCACCAGCTGGAGTCAGGACAAAAATACTTAGCATGGCTAGACAAATATACTTAGCTCTGCTATATAGTTGCCCATGCAAGACACGGGTGACATCGAGCAGGTTGCCGCGGGTTTTTTCCAGGTGGGTCTCTACCTGAGATCGAAACAATGGAGGAGCGCGGAAAAGTCGGGCCTGACGTCCACCCAGGTCAGCATCCTGGGCTTCCTCAAGCGCCGGGGTCCCAACCGGGTGATGGCGTTGGCCAGGCTCGTCGGAATCACCGAGGCGACGGCAAGCCGCGCCATCTCCACGCTCCAACGCAAGGGCCTCGTGGAAAAGAGTGCCGATCCGGACGACGGCCGGGCTACGAGAATCTCGCTGAGGACCGCCGGTGTCCGGGCGATGTCCCGGCAGTCCGAATTTCCCCAAACACTGCTGGCGGCCCTGGCCGGACTCGATCCCGCGGAGAGCACCGTCCTGCATCGCGTTCTCAGCAAGGTCATTTTGCACCTGCAGGAGACAGGAGCCATCGAACCGCAACGGATGTGCTGCACCTGCCGCTTCTTCCAGCCCTACGTTCATACGGATGCGTTCCGGCCGCATCATTGCGAATTCGTGGACGCGCCGTTCGGCACCGTGTCGCTGCGTCTCGACTGCGGCGACCACATCCAGGCCGACGAGGCGGTGAGGACGCAGCGCTGGCGGCGATTCCTGGCGGTGAAGCCGCTGGAGCAGGGAAATAGCTGATTTCGGAGAACCAACCATCAACACGAAAGGAGACTCAACCATGTCAAAACAGGCCACCTTCTACCACGCCGGCTGCCCGGTCTGCGTCGATGCCGAGACCCAGTTCGCGCAGGCGCTCAACCCGCAGGACTACTCTGTGGAAGTCGTTCACCTGGGCGAAACGCCCGGCCGCATCGCCGAGGCCGAAGCGTCCGGCGTGGCGTCGGTCCCCGCGTTCGTCGTGGACGGCAAGCCGTATCACATCAATTTCGGCGCCTCCATCGCCGACCTGAAGTGAACTGAATGACACGCCCGGCCATTCCCTGCGGCCGGGCGCCCTCCCTCCAACTCGCGGCATTCCGTCGCCGGGCCGGGGCGGTTTTCGCACCGGGTCCGTATACTAAGCCGCATGCACGAAGCCAAGGACCAGGACCCCAGCGACATCGGTCTGGCCGGGTACGCGAAGCTGCTCTGTTCGGCAGTATTTGTCACCGGAACCGGGGAAGAGGCGGCGCGGAAGCACAGCCGCAACGTGGCCGTGGACCTGCTGAAGCTGCCCGAGCCGGACCTGGAGCACCTCGACGACGTCATCGATTACGGCCGGAGGAGGGTTCACGCCACCCTGCCCGGCGGCCACCGCCGCACCGCCGGATTCTATGGCGACCAGGGCTGCATCGTGCATCCGCGGGACCATGACGGCATCTACTTCGATCCCGTTCCGGTGCGGACGGCTCTGCCCCCGGCCGATACGCAACCCTGGCCCATGGGAGACCTCCTTCCGGAGGATCCCCTCCCTCCCGAGGTCGATGAGGAGAAGCTGCGGGCGGCGGTCGAGCTTGCCTTCGAACCGCCGGCGCGGACCACTTCCCTGGCGGTGGTCTACAAGGGCCGCCTCATCGCCGAGCGCTACGCGCCCGGGATCCGCAAGGACACGCTGCTGGAGAGCTGGTCCATGGGCAAGAGCCTCACCGGCACCCTGGCGGGCCTCCTGATTCAGGAGGGGCGGCTGAAGATGACCGGGCCGGCGCCGGTGCCCGAGTGGCAGGCGCCCGGCGATCCGCGCCGCGAGATCCGGATGGAGGACCTGTTCCGCATGTCCAGCGGACTCGACTTCACCCTCTACGAGGTGATGGAGCAGAAGCCGCAGGGAACCTACCGGATCGCCACCGCCTACCCGGACCACTACTACGTCTATCCCTGCGCCCTGGACGTCTTCCGCTACGCCGTCTCGCGCCGGCTTCGCTTTCCTCCCGGCACCGTCGGACGGTACCGCAACTGCGATCCCCTGACGATCGGATACCTGGTCCGGCGCGCGGTGGAGGCCCGGGGGGAGGAGTACCATACCTTTCCGCAACGCGCCCTCTTCGACCGCATCGGGATCCGGCGGATGGTCCTGGATACGGACCCCTACGGCAATTTCATCCTCTCCGGCTATGAGTACGGGACGGTCCGGGACTGGGCCCGCATCGGACTGCTCTACCTGCAAGGGGGCGTCTGGCAGGGGGAGCGGCTGCTGCCTGAAGAGTTCGTGGAGTTTGTCCGGACGCCGGCGCTGGCGTGGTTCAACGAGGAGGGGGAACCCAGCGAGTCGCGCTACGGCGCCATGTGGTGGCTCAACACCACCGGCAACTGGGACGCCCCCGCCGATGCCTTCTACGCCGCCGGCGCCGGCGGCCAGAATACGCTGGTGATCCCTTCGCGGGATCTGGTGGTGGCCCGTCTCACCGAATACGACGTCCTGAGCGTCAGCGTCCCCGCCTTCAACGCGGCGCTGAGGGGGATTCAGGACGCCATCGGATGAGCGACCCCTGCCGGGGACTCAAGGCCCGATGATCCGGTTGGCCAGGTAGGCCGAAACGTAGGCCAGCAGCGTCATGTAGGCGAACTGCGCCACCGGCCAGCGCCAGCCGGCCGTCTCCCGTCGCACTACCGCCACCGTGGACATGCATTGCATGGCGAAGGCGAAGAAGATCAGGAGCGCCACCGCCCCGCCCAGATCCAGGTCGCCCCTGAGAGCCCCTTGCAGGTCCCGGGAGCCTTCGTCCGCTTCCATCCCGTAGATGGTGCCCAGCGTTCCCACGATGACCTCGCGGGCCGCCAGGGAGGTGATGAGTCCGATGCCGATCTTCCAGTCGAATCCCAGGGGCTCGATGACCGGCTCGATGGTCCGACCCACCGTGCCGATGACGCTCTCGGAAATCGGCGGAGCCTCTCCGTTCCGGAGCGGGAGGCTGGCCAGGAACCAGAGGACGATGGCCGTGCAGAGAATGATGGTGCCGGCGCGCCGCAGGAAGGTCGTGGCGCGGTCCAGGAGGCGCAAGGCGAGCGACTGAAGGCTGGGCACGCGGTAGGGGGGAATCTCCAGGGAGAAGGGGGCGCCCGCGCCGCGAAGCACCGACGACTTGAGGGCCCACGCCGTCAGGATGGCCGCCAGGAATCCGAGCGCGTACAGCCCCAGCATGGTCGCCGCCCGGGTGCCCAGGAACCCGCCCAAGACCGGGCGTTCCGGTATGAAGGCGGCGATGACCAGGGTGTAGACCGGCAATCGGGCCGAGCAGGTCATGAGGGGCGCGATCATGATGGTGGCGATCCGGTCCCGTTTGCTCTCGATGGTCCGGGTGGCCAGGATGGCCGGGACCGCACAAGCGTAGGCGGAGAGCAGCGGAATGAAGGACTTGCCCTGCAGGCCCACCCGGGCCATGGTCCGGTCCGCGATGAGCGCCGCCCGGGCCATGTAGCCCGAGTCTTCCAGCACGCCGATGAAGAGGAACAGCAGCAGGATCTGGGGGAGGAAGATCACCACCGATCCCACACCGCCCCAGACCCCTTCGATGAGCAGGCTGCGGAACCAGGAGTCGGGCAGCAGGGCGCGGACCCACTCTCCGGAAGTGGAGACCATGGCGTCGGTGGCATCCATGAGGGGGATGGCAAAACTGAAGACCGTCTGGAAGACGGCGACCACCACCGCGGCGAAGATGAGAAGCCCGGCCACCGGATGGAGCAGGACGGCGTCGAGGCGCCGGGTCCAGAGCGGGGGCGCCGGGGCGCGGTATTCGGCCGCTTCGCCGATCTGCGCCGACCACTCCCGGCAGCGGCGAACGTCCTGAATCACCGGCAGTTCCAGGGGGGCGGGGACGGCCAGGGCTCCCACCAGGAACTCCCGGATCGCCTCGGTCCCCTCCCCGGTCCGGGCGCTGACCAGGACGACGGGCGCCCCGATCTGTTGCGCCACCGTGTCCAAGTCGAGACTTCCGCCGCCGCTCCGCAGCGAATCGGCCATGTTCAGGACCACCAGGGTCGGGATTCCCAGGCTGAGTATGGGAGCCGCGAACCCGAGATGGCGCCCCAGGTTGGTGGAATCGAGGATCAGAATGACGGCGTCCGGACCGGAGACGCCCGGCATGCGGCCGGTGAGGACGTCCCGGGCGACCCGTTCGTCTTCCGACCGGGGCTCCAGGCTGTAGATGCCGGGCAGATCGATCAGGTGGACGTCGATCTTGCCGGGGAGGCGCGCCCGCCCGATTCGTTTCTCCACCGTGACGCCGGGGTAGTTGGCCACGCGCTGGCGGAGTCCCGTCAAACGGTTGAAAAGGGTCGACTTCCCGGTGTTGGGCGGGCCCACGACGGCGACGGTGCGCAAGCGGGAGGGGTCTCCGGGCCTGATCGCGGAAGGGGACGCGGTCTCGGTCGCCCCATGGCGTTGGCTCATGGGTCTTTTCGGCCGGCCGAACCGGGTCTGCGCAGAACCAGCCGGGCTGCCGTCTCACGGCGCAGCGCGACTTCGGAGCCGTCCACCCGATATACCCGTGGATCACCGAAAGGAGACCGTCCGGCAGCCGAAACCACCGAGCCGGGGAGAAAACCCAGTTCCATGAAACGCCGGGCATCATGCTCCGGCAGATCGATGGACTCCAGGACGCCCTCTTCGTACCGCCCCAGGTCCTTCAGTGTGAACCGTTCCACGATCCCGACTCCTCGCTCTTTGGGAGGGGGGACATTCCTGTCCCCCTCTTCATTCCCCGACTCCATTGACTCGCGGCAAAACCTCTTCTTGGAGGAGCCGCATGGACTCGACCCAGCGATCCTTCGGGTCCCATTCGTGACCCAGCACCAACAGAACCCCGAAGCCCCCCAGGTCATCCTGAAGCCGCTGGAGCTTCTCGGCGACATCGTCGGGGCTGCCCACGAGCCAGAGGTTGTCCATCAGGTATTCCGGGGTCACGTCCGAGTCGGGCATGTCGAGATCGGTCTTCATCAGGTCGAGCATCTTGCACTTGGGCAGCAGGCGGAGGAAGTAGTCATCGAAGTCCCGCGCCATGGTCCCTTCCAGAACGCACCGCCGGGCTTCCTGTGTCGTCTCCGCAACGAACACGTTGCGGGCCACCCGCCACTGGCTCCGGTCGGGCGTCCGTCCGGTGGTGGCGGCTCCTTCCAACACCGCCTCCCAGTGGGACTTGAGGATCCGGGTCGGCACGATGTTGATGCTCATGGGAATCCAGCCCTCCTCTCCGGCCCGCACCAGGGTTCCGGATTTCACCGACACGCCGGCGACTCCGATGGGAGGGTGGGGTTTCTGGTAGGGCTTCAGGTGGAACCGGAGTCCGATGTCCGATTCAGGCTCCGGCACGGTAAAACGCCAGTGCTTGTGTTCGTACAGGCCGGGCCGCGGATCTTGCCAGAGCTGGAGGACGACGTCCACCGCGTCGCGGGTCATCCCCCTCTGCTCTCCGGTCTTGGGATCGAACCCGAAGACCTCGAAGTCGCCCGGGAAACCGCCCGAGCCCACACCCCAGTAAAACCGTCCGCGGCACATGTGGTCCAACTGCGCGATGCGGCTGGCAATGACGAAGGGGTTGTGGTTGGGCATGCAGGTCACGCCGGTGCCCAGAATGATCTTTTCAGTCTGGGGGATGGCGCTGGCCAGCAGCAGGTCGGGAGCGGGGATGTTCTCCCAGACGCTGGTGAAGTGCTCGCCGAGCCAGGCCTCGTGAAATCCCAATTGGTCCAGGGTGATGATCTGTTCCAGGTCGTCTTCCAGGGTCTGAGTGAAATCCGACCCCGGAGGATGGAGGGGCATGGTGAAGAATCCGAGTTTCATGGCAGGTGCTCCTTTTGGTGACCTATTCTAGCCCGCATTTCTCATCAGGTCGCTATGCGTATGATGAAAAACAATCTGTTTTTGAGCATTTCCGCGGATTTTTCCAAGGATTTTCCGGGACAGACTGCACGCTCGCGCGCGCTCGCTGGTCTTTTCGCCCTCAGCGCGCACATGCTCCCTCAAGCGTAGTCACCACTACGCTCTCGGTCACGAGCACGCGCTGAGGGCGAAAATCCTGCGCGATCGTCACGCCCCTGATGAGAAAACATGGGGCACCCGGAGGGGGGACTTTTAGTCCCCCCGTCGGAGTGGGGGTAGGAAAACCCCCACTCCTTCTTTTTCTCGCAGGATTTCGCCGGACCGGGGCCGGTGGGGGAGCTGATGAGAAATGCGGGCTAGAGTCCGAAGCATCCCGTCGCCACCAGGAATCCGCGGCACAGCAGACTGGCTGGCCTCGCGCACCAGTCGTTCACGACGGTGGGGTGCGGCGGAAGAAGAGCTTCTCGGCTGTTCCCTGCAGGATCTGCCGCTTGTCCGAGGACGAGAGGAAATCGGCGTGGTCCCGGATCACGGCGACGGCGGCCTCGAAGGTGTGTCCGTCCCGGGTCTGCAGAGGAGCGTCGCTTTCCCACATGCACCGGGCCGGTCCGAACGCATCCACCAGCCGGCGGATCAGCGGGAGCATGTCCCGGTAGGGCGGAGTCTTCTTGCCCAGGGCGTAGAACGCCCCCAGCTTGAGCATCACCCGGGGGTGCCGGGCCATGCCGCACAGGGCTCGGGTCTCCTCTTCCATCCGATCGGCCTGCTTGCCGATGAGGCAAAAGTGGTCGATGATCACAGGAGTCTCGGGATGGCGCCGGCACATGCGGTCCAGTTCGGGCAGGTCCGCCGGAGTCATGAGGAAGCTCAGGCAGAGATCGTGCCGGGCTCCGGCGGCGAACATCTTGTCGAACCCCGGATGGTCCATCCAGCGTTCCCCGATTCCCAGGGCCGGACGGGTCGATCGGCCGCGGATCCGGAACGCGTAGATGCCGCCCCGGGCCAGGGCTTTCATGGTGCGGTCGGGGCCGGGAAGGGAAACGTCGCTGACGGCGGGGACGATGCCGGTCCCCACGAACCGCGTGGGGTCGTTGGCGATGATGTCGAGGATGTAGCTGTGGTCGAGGCCGTAACAGGTCATCTGGATCAGGTTGTAGCGGGTCACCCCGGCGCGGCTGCCCCGCTCGACCAGTTCCTCCACCGTAAAGCTGGGAAACCAGAGGTCCTCCCGGGTCAGGCCCGGCGCCAGCGGATACCTGTGGAGGTCCGGCGACCAGACGTGGGCATGGGCGTCGACCACGGCGGGTCCGGATGGCGCGGCCCGGCCGGTCCGGCCGGCGGCCGCGGCCAGTGCCAGGCCGGACATCCAGCGGCGCCGGCTCAGGGTCTTCATGCGCGGCTCGTTCGGCGTGGGATTCCGCATCGGTCCAGGGTCCAGTCTACTACGGCCCGAGGATTGAGAAGCGAGTCTTGATGGGAAGGAGTAGGAAAATGCACAGACGTGGACTTCTGGGCGGCCTGGCCGCCGGCGCGCTCTCCGGAGTCGTCTCCTCGAAGGAACTCGAAGCCCGGGCATTGGTGGAGAAAAGGACCCGGGGAATGCCCCCACCCCGGATCCGGGACATCCAGGTCATCGCCACCGCTCCGAGAGGACTGCGCCTGGCGGTGGTGAAGGTCCTCACCGACCAGGACGGGCTCTACGGCTATGGATGCGCCACCTTCACGCAGCGGGCCGACCTGGTGGTTCCGGCGGTGGAGGAGTACCTGAAGCCGTTTCTGGTGGGCAAGCCGGCCGACCGGATCGATGACACCTGGCAGGCCTGCTACAACAGCTCCTACTGGCGGAACGGCCCGGTCCTGAACAACGCCATCAGCGGCGTGGACATGGCCCTCTGGGACATCAAGGGCCGCCAGGCCGGGCTGCCCGTCTACCAGCTTCTGGGCGGGAAGTGCCGGGAAGCCGCCGACTGCTATCGTCATGCCAGCGGAGCCGAGATCGGTCAGGTCATCGAGATGGCCCAGGCCTACATGGAAGACGGCGTCCGACACGTCCGGGTGCAGGTGGGGGTGCCGGGGATGTCCGGTTACGGAGGAGGTGGCGGAGGACGCCCCGTCCAGAGTCTGCACCAGGATCCGGTCTTCGAGCCGGCCCCGTACATTCGCCGGATCCTGGCCCTGTTCGAGGAATGCCGGAAACAACTGGGGGACGAGGTGGAGCTGCTCCACGACGTGCACGAACGAATCAGCCCCACCCAGGCGCTTCAGCTCTGCAAGGACGTGGAGCAGTTTCGGTTGTTCTTCCTGGAAGACCCCGTCTCCCCCGAGGACATCGCCTATTTCCGCCTGATCCGCCGCCACTCCACCACGCCCATCGCCATGGGAGAGCTCTTCAACAGTCCTCACGAATGGATTCCCCTCATTTCCGAGAGGCTCTTCGACTACATCCGCATCCACCTCTCCCAGGCCGGAGGCCTCACGCCCTGCCGCAAGATCGCGGCCCTGGGGGAGCTTTTCGGCGTTCGCACCGCCTGGCACGGGCCCGGCGACGTTTCACCCGTCGGGCACGCCGCCAACGTGGCCCTGGATCTGGCCTGCTACAACTTCGGGATTCAGGAGTTCCCCGGTTTCTCCGAGCGCGAGCTGGAGGTGTTCCAAGGTTGTCCCGAGTACCGGAACGGGTACCTGTTCGCCAACGAGAAGCCCGGGTGGGGCATCGAAGTGGACGAAGCCGCGGCCCGCAAATACCCCTTCGGCAGCTTCGAGTCGGGGGAGAGGAAGGAATACAACGGCGGCTGGGGCGTGATCCGAAGGCGGGACGGCACCGTGATCAAGCAGTGAGTCCGGTTCGCATCGGTGCTCCGGCAGGGAACCGCCGACTCTGAAAACCAATTAACCCGGCTTGGCGAAGGTCAGAACCCGGCGCGGGTTCTCCAACATGATCTGGTGCAGGGCCTCCTCCGGAGCCCCCAGGCGCCTCAACTCGGGCAGGACGAACTCCATCACCAAGGTTATTGTCGGATTCAAACGCGGCTCCCCGCCCTCACTGTTCAACCGCCATCTCGAGTGCGGTCCATCACGGCGTTTCTTACGGTGTCGTTGATGGAAGTAATGACGTCAAATACTCCGTCTATGCGCCCGTTGAGATAAGATCCGGCTGCTTTTGCTCCTGGTGAAATGTCGGGCCTGTTCCTATTCACTTCTTCCCGCATACTGCTCGCATGGAGGGATCTGAACGGGAACGAGGGTGTGCCCGGGCGAGACTTCGACCTGATCGAACGCACTCGGCGGATCCATTTCCATACCATCCCGTTCGGTCTCAATCGCGTAGTCTCTGAGAACTTGTTCTGCGTGCAGGATAGCTTCGTCCCGGGTCAGACCCATGGCGACGATACCGGGGAGATCGGGAAACGAAACGCCGTAGGCCCCCTCCTCACCATCAATCAACGCAAGATATCGGATCATGGTTCAGTCCTCCGTCCAGCCAGCCTTTTTGGCGATGGACCGGGCGACGCCCGGAGACACGATGTTGTGCCTGGGCAGCGTGATGATGCCGGGAATGACGGGATGGCGGTAGGTGTCGTGGCTTCCACCATGACGGTCCAGCTTCCATCCTCATCCGGATCCGTCTGGTTCGAGTCTCCACACTGTAGTCTTTCAGTTCCCTAATTTACCGCAGGTTCCGGCGGCGGTCCAAAACGGATGCCATATCTGAGCGACGCTTCCCCGTTCCTCAAAGAAGTCCCCCACCGCCGGGCCCCCGGCATGATCCCGCGAGAAACTGGGCGGGGATGGTCCATCAGCGGCGCCCACCGCGTTGCCGCTGGCGAACGACTCGTAGGGGCGACCCTTGTGTGTGGTCGCCCTCCCCCTGAACGGCGCCACCGTCCGCCGGCCATTGCCTGGGCACTACCGGACCGGGGGGGTGGAGCGGCGACTTTCTAGTCGCCGACTGGGATCGGCGTCCTTCCGGGCGCCGGGAATGGCGACGTGGAGCGACGACACAGCCGGGGAACGATGCGACCCCGCAGGGCACCCACAAGGGGTGCCCCTACGGTCGTCGGGGATTGGAAGTTTCTAAGAAGTCCCCCACCGCCGGGCCGCCAGCATGATCCGGCCAGAAACTGGGCGGCGATGGTGTCGGCAGCGGCGCCTGTCCGCGTTGCGGTCTGACGAACGACCCGGTCCCGACCGGACCGGGTGGCGGGGAACGATGCG
>JAJDTT010000139.1 GCA_022827025.1 Acidobacteriota bacterium | reverse complement strand
GGAAGATCTGGCCAAGGCCCTGGAGGGGCGCCCCGTGGGAGCGATCCTGCTCATGTGCAGCGACCCGGAGGCGATTTCGGCCGGATTGCCCCGGCTTCGGCAGGCTTTCTCCGGTCCGGTCGGCGCCTATCCCAACCTGGGCTACAACCCCACCGGCCCAATTCTCAACCTTCCCGTGTTGAGCAACCAGAAGGCCAGCACGGGTCCCGATATCCTACAGAATGCCGAATACTATCCCTCACGGATCGCCGAGTTTGCCCTCAACTGGAAGCGGATGGGCGCCCGGATCATCGGCGGTTGCTGTGCCTCGGGGCCCGAGCACATCAGCGCCATGCGGCCGGTGGTCAAAGGGAACGGCGCCGCCTGATCGGCAGAGCCTCGATCTCCGGAATTCGATCACTCCAAGCGCTTTGCCGACCAGGGCTACCAATTGGCTCACGAATCCTGAGCTTTGACACGGACTTCCGAAGCGCCGTGATGTTCCTTGGGCCATTCGAACAACGCCCATAGATGCGCAGTGTGCGTCCGAAGGGGACCTCTAAGTTCTCTGGGTGTATCTCGGATCGGGTCTCATGGCGTCTCCGGGTCTTTGGAGACGTTCGCTGCCTTTCTGGGGAAGGCACTGTCGAGACGTTCGCCAATGCGGGCGACCCGGCGGGCCGCGTCGTCGATCACTCGGGCGCGGTCCACACCGGTCGTGAGGCGAATCGGGACCCAGAGATAGCCCTCTGAAACCTGCGCGTCCTCGAAGAGCACCCGAGCCTCGGACAGCCGGCCATGGACCCCGCTATAGTGCCGACTCCAGATCGGGGAGCGGCCCCAGGCGCGCCAGGCATTCAGGTCGACGCCCAACCAGTGGACGAATCGCCCGGCGAGGCGCAGGTAGCGCCCCGACCGGTGGTAGGTGTTGCCGGTCTGCAGGCCCTTCTTGTCGGCGAGTCCGTCCCGGACGAGGCGATTGGCGATCTCCTCGATCAGGTCCATGTAGTTGGCGAGGCGGCGCGGCACGGCCACGTCGCTGAGTTCGGCTTCCGTGAGTGGCAGGAACACGTCCGCATTCATCTGGTCGGTCAGTTCCCGGAGCTGGGCAATGTCTTGCCGCAGGGTACGATCGGCGGCGGCTTCCGACAGGGTCTCCAGCACATGCCGCCAACTGGTGAGAGCCAGTGTGCGTCCTCCGGCGCGTCCCCAAGAAAGGGTCTCGGTCGCGGCTTCGCTCTCCAGCCGGAACCGGCCCGTTAAGCGGCGTTTGATCTCGGGCCACAGGCTGGTGAGCCGCTGGTGGGGCGCGATAAACAGCACGGCCGAGGGCGGGGCCATGGGGACAGCTTCCAGATAGGCGAGCGGCTGGGCGTCAGTCAGTCCGGCCCAGAACTTATTCTCCACCAGGAGGCGCAGGTGTCCGTCCGGGTCCCGCACGGCCAGGTCGGGACGCGTGTCGTCCGGAAGATGTTGTTCGGCGGCGATCGCGGCCGGGGGGAAGGGATCCAGGCCGGCCGGGGCGAGGAGGGACACGAAGGCGTTGGCCGTGGCGTCCGAACGCAGCAGGTAGGCGAGGGCCTGGGTAGCGGCTGGTTCGACGCCAGCGCCGGCGATGCGGGGGACGAGGTGAGCAAGCAAAGGCATGGACGGGAGACTACCACGAGGATCCAATAAAGTGTGTCCGTGAAAAGGGGACATTCACCTTTTCCAGTCGCCTCTTCTATCCGTTTCAGGAGTACAATCGGGGTCACGTCGTGGTTGGGGGAAACTTGGCGACCAGCCGGAGAGCGAAAAAGGGATAGACCAAGGAGCATGGAATACACCGCCATCGTGAAGCATCATGGTTAGTGGTGGATCGGCTGGATTGAGGAAGTCCCCGGCGTGAATTGTCAGGAACGCACGCATGAGGAGTTGATGCAAAGCCTGGCCGAAACGCTCTCCGAAGCGCTTGAACTCAACCGGCGGGACGCCCAGTTAGCTGCGGGAGACGACTACATCGAGGAGAAGGTCGTCGTTGCATGAAACGGATCAACCTGTTGAAGCACCTTCGAAAGCAGGGCTGCGAACTGGTCCGTGAAGGAGGAAGACACTCTTGGTAGCGAAACGATCGCGGTGCCCGCGGGTGGCAAAGCTCCTGCTGGGTGTGGCCGCCTTCAGCCGCTCCCGCCAGCCGCATCGGCGCTGAAGACGGGGACAAGAATGTCCCCGCTCCCAGGCCGCCGCTTGATCGGCGGAAACTCAATCTCCGGAATCCGATGAATCGAAGCGCTGCTTCACGCGGGCCTGTTCGGCCAGGGGAACCAGGCGCTCCAGATCGAATTCAGGATAGAGCCCCAGGCAGAACAGTTCCGGAGCCTCTCTGTAGCGGACCGGCTTGGTCAGCAGGTGGCGCAGGCTCTTGATGCCCTTATCGATCCTGACCTCGGAAAACGCCGTGGGGTCCAGCGCTGCGCCGAGCAGGGCGACCGTTTGGCTCCGAAAGCCCTGGGCTTCGACCCGGACTGCCGTCGCGCCGTGATGGTCCTTGAGCCACTTCGCCAGGGCCAGCAGATGTGAAGCTCGGATGCCCAGCGGGCGTTCTCCCACCGTGGCCAGGAGTTGGGCGTAGCGGTGGGCGTCCGACTCATTCCTTCTCCGGGGCTGCGCTTCCCCGGTCAGAATCAGGTCCGCCACCAGCACCTGCTCCCCCCGGTTGATCCGGTCCGAGGCTAGCTGGGCTGCCTTCGTCTTGCCCTCGTCCAGGAGCAGGATCGAGGCTGGGGCTCCTTCCCCGGTGGCGATTCCCTTCCCCCAGAGGGCCGACGCAACGAGTCCGTCGCTGAAGTGGATACGATAGGAATACGATTCCACTCCCCGGTTCTTGGTGTTGTGGAGCGCCCAGCCATGCTTGACGTCCACCGGCTGGAAACGGACCAGCGATCGGAGTCTGGCTCTGCGGTCCTCGAGGTCTTCGGCCGCCCGGCTACCCTCCGGACCCGCTTGCCGAAGGTTTCTGTCGGCCAGGTGGCGCGCGACGCCCAGGATGGTGAGGTTGCCCTCCGGGAGACCGACCACGAGTTCCTCGAAGCTCTGAATCTCCCGGTCGACGGGATCTTCCCGGTCCCAGGGTTCCATGCCGAAATGCCGGGAGAGATGCCGGTAGGCCTGGAGGCGGTTGTCCTGTTGATAGTTGTGGGTCGAGGGGTCGGTGTTTTCATGCCAGCCCAGATGGTCTTCATTGCCAAAAAGGGCGAAGAAGGGCTTGACCTCGTCGTAGATGTAGGGCCGGACCAGGGGAGCCCGGAAGCAGCATTCGTCCTCCGCGTTGTAGATCAGAAGCGTCGGTTTCGGCGCTCGCATGGCGGTCAGCGTCGAGTAGTCCTGACCCCGAAGCAGGTCGGTGGCGTTTTGCTCGATGTCCCCCGTGTCCTGCGGGCGTTCGACCCTTGAGATCAGGGCGGAGTAGCCGGCGACCGGCACGGCCGCCGCCACCCGCTCGTCGAGGGAGGACAGGATGATGGTTTGCCAGCCGCCGCCCGAGAGTCCGGTGACCGCCAGACGCTGCGGGTCGGATCGGGGGTGCTGTTCCAGGTAGTCGAGGCCTTTGCGCATGGCCAGGTAGAAGAGGCCGATGGCGTTGGCTCCCACCAGGTCGAGGTGGGCGCCGAACCAGTGGCTGCTTTCGGGATGGAGCAGTTCGCCACAGCCCAGCCATTCCAGGTTCAGCGCCAGAAAGCCGCGGCGAGCCAGGCTGATGCATCTCTTCTGCTTGTATTCGACGGACTTGCCGGGGACTCGGGCGTGACCGTTTACGTTGAGGACTGCCGGTAAGGAAGTGCGGTCTCCTGTCGGTTCGTAGAGGAGTGCGGGGATCTGCAGGCCGGGCAATATCTGCAGCAGGAGCTTTCGGAGGCGGTATCCGTTGTGCTTCTGGGGAGTTCCCACCTCTCGGAACTGAAGGGGGGCGTCAACCCATTGCTGGGGCCAGCCGCGGTAGACGACGTCGCGGAGCAGCTTGTTGCGGAGGGCGTTCGCTTGGGCCGTCCAAGCCTCGGAGCGGGCGGGGAGTGGCGGCAATTTTGGAGATCGGGCTACCAGGTACTCGCCGAGGAGGTGGTGAAGCAAACCCTGCTCCAGGGCTTTTTGTTCCAGAAGGGGGGTGAGCCGGCGGGGTTTGCTCTGGGCGGGGAGGCCGGTCATGAAGGGGAGGCATAGACAGATGGTCAGGAGCGAATGGGTTAGTTTGGGCATCGGTTTGGAGGGGTGCATCTTTGGTCTTCCGTCATGGTGTCGCTGGGTTGTTGCTTTGGAGATCGGCGCCCGGAAGGACGCCGTTCCCGGTCGGCGCCTGGAAGGACGCCGCTCCCAATCGGCGCCCGGAAGGACGCCGCTCCATGGCGGTGAGCTTGGGTTGGGTGCCGAGGTGGCGGATCCATTCAGCGACCAGTTCCGCGCCGCGCTCGTCGATTCGGTTGGTGCTGGTCGGGGGCATCTGGTTCAGGCCGCGCACCATCAGCCGCCGGTAGAGGATCGAGCGCTCGGGGTCGCCCGGGGCCACCAGCCGGGCGCTGGCCACTCCCATGGTGTCGTGGATGGGCGACTCGTCGATCAGGCGGACCTTGTCCGGTTCCGCCGTGTAGACCAGGTTGAATCGGGAGTTTCCTCCGCCGCTCGGAGCGTGGCACATGGCGCAGTTCACTTGGAGGTAGGCGCGGGTTCGGGCGTCCACGTCGGGATCCGTTCCGAACGGATCGGGCAGGGCCGGGTATTCCGCGGGGGTTTTCTCAAGGGGTTCCTGGAAGATCTTGATGTGGTCCAGGGTTCGCAACTGGTTGTCGGTGGTCCCGCCGTAGTCCTGATCGCCGTTCATTTGCCGGGTGTTCATTCCCAGCACGAAGCCGGCCGCGCGGGAATGGCAGTACATGCACTCCTCTCGGCTGGGATAGCGCCAGACTTGGCTTCGCTCTCCGCCGGGCGCCCGGCTGTCCTGAATCCGAAAGGTCTGGTCGCGGCCGTCCCCTTCCACCAACATCGCATCGGTCTGCTCGTCGTTCCAGGCGTAGGTGTATCCCACCCAGCGGTCGTCCTCATTCACCAGGAGCCGGGTTTCGATGTACCGGAGCGTCTCCGGGTTGCCTTCCTCCGTCTCCAGGGTGAACGACTTCACCATCACGGCGCCCTCGTCGAACTCCCAGGTGCCCTCCTCGTTGAATTTGATCTGCATCTCGCCCGGAAGAGCGAGAAACCGCTCCTTGCCGGCGCCGTCGGACCAGAAGGGGACGTTCACCGTGTAGGGGATGACGCCGGGAGCCGGACGATGATCTCTCACCGATGCGAACAGTCCGGTTTCGCTCAGCTTTCGGGGAAAGGGCGGTCTCGGCTCGGGCTCCGGCCGGCGGGCCAGTTCGAAGACCTCACCGCTGTCGTAATCCAGGGCATAGAAGGATCCATCGCGTCCTTGGCCGAAACTGACGATGTTGACGGACGAGTCGGTGAGTTCCTGGAGCCAGACCACCTCCTTCCGGTCGTGGTCGTACCGCAGCCCCCACATCTTCCCGTACGCGTAATCCCCGTAGAGATAGGCGCCTTTCAGCTCGGGAAACTTGTCTCCCCGATAGACGTAGCCGCCGGTGATGGACCGGCACTCGCGGTGGTGGTGTTCCATGACGGGCGGGACGATGGGCGTGGGTCCCCGTTTCGCATTGGGGTGGAAGGGGTGCGAGCCCTCCATCACGGGCCAGCCGTGATTGCTGCCCCGGCTGACCAGCTCGACGAGCTCCCAGAGATCCTGCCCCACGTCCCCGACCCAGGGCTGTCCGGTGACCGGATCGAAGCTGAAGCGCCACGGATTGCGAAAGCCGTAGGCCCAGATCTCTTCCCGGGCGCCGGGTACGCCGACGAAGGGGTTGTCCTGGGGGATGGAATAGGCCCGGCCCGGGTCCGGCCGCTCCACGTCGAGCCGCATCATGACCGCCAGCAAGTCGTCGACGTCCTGGCCGGTGTGCTCCCGGTCGGAGGAACTGGTGCCGTCCCCGGTGGCGATGTAGAGGTAGCCGTCCGGGCCGATGACGGCTTCGCCGCCGTTGTGTCCCCCGGCCGGCCACTCGATGATGATCCGCTCCGAATCGGGACGCAGCCGCGGCGGGTCGCTCCCCGGTTCCAACTCGAACCGGGAGACCCGGCTGAGCTGCTTGACCCGGTTGCCCTCTTCATCCTTCTGGTCTTCCAGCTTGGGGTCGGTGGGACTGAAGACGAACACCTGGCCGTTCTCGCGGTACCGAGGATGGAAGGAAAAGGCCGAAATCCGGCGGTTCCAATCCAGGAAAAGGTCTTTCCCGGCGGCTGGATCGTTCCCGTGGAAGCTGTAGATCCGGCCCAGGTACTCGGCGACGAGCAGCCGCTCCGAATTCGGGTCCTGAGCGATGAAAATCGGATTCTCGAAGGTGTGCTGCGGGAACACCCGCCGGAGCCGATACTGCGTCGGGGGTTCGGGTGATCCCACGACGCGCGAGGTGGTCCAGAATACCCTCTCAGCCAGTCCATAGGGAGCGTCGCCCCCGTCAGAGGGATTCGATCCGCAGGCCGACAAGAACATCCCGGCAGCCAGAGCGAACGCGCCTTTGAATTGGAGAATCCGAATGATCGATTGCCGGTCCTGCAACGGTTTGTTTCTCTCTTTTCTCGGAGTTCCCTACTCAAGCCAGGAGCGGTTTCAGCACCTTGCCGTGAACGTCCGTCAGCCGGTGGTCGCGGCCCTGGAACTTGTAGGTCAGCCGCAGGTGGTCGATTCCCAGGAGATGAAGGAGGGTGGCG
>JAJDTT010000313.1 GCA_022827025.1 Acidobacteriota bacterium | reverse complement strand
ATTGCCGGTGAACCTCACGCTCGTAGCGGTGTGGCCAGCCCCCCGCCCCCCCGGATGCGAAGAGACCCATACCAACCAAAGAATTTTCCAAAGAGGGATCGAGCTTCCCCACCGTGTGGAAAATCAGAGATTTCCCACGGGGTGCATCGTTTTCCAGGATGAGCGGCGGGCATCGGGATGCGGGATCCGGACTATGCTAGGGTCGTGCAATGGGCAAGCCGTATGACCCAAAGGCCGAGCTAATTATTATCGAGGCACTGCCGAACTTCGCACGGGATGAAATCTCTGTGCTTGCAGGGCTCTACGATGAAGAGAATTACTATCTCGGTCTCCTCGACCCTCGCAGCCTGCCGGAAGGCCTCGATAAAGTGCTGGAGTTGAAGAAGCACTTTTGCATCGCAGGGCTATTCACAACGTTCGAGGTGTTCCTGCAGAGGACGCTGATGATGCTGTATTGGCCCGAGGCGGCGATGTTGAAACGCGTTCGGAAGATGACCGTTTCCAAGATGAAGAACGAGTTTAAGAAGATCGATGTGCGCTTAGCGGTCGGCGACGCCGACTGGCAGACGATCCTGGGAATTAGGGCGGTCAGAAACTGCACCATGCACCTCGGAGGCCGTCCCGATCAGGAACGGGCCAGGGAACTGGCAAACTACGGAGTTCAGGTTGTCAAATCGAAAATGGTGTTTCCAGAGAGATATTTCTCACAGGGCGTTGACGCCGTCACACGTACCTGCACGCGAATCGCCCATGACTGCGAGGACGCACTGAGGGAAGGGCGGCTCCTGAACAAGGAACCTAACGTGGCCGGCGTGATGGATCTCATGTTGAAACGAGGCGATGGCGCCACCTACTCCGAAGTGTCAAGAAAGGCCCAGGCCCTTGCGAACAGGCTCGGGCACAAGACGAAGTGGACCGAGAGTCTGGTGAAAGCTCACGCTCGGTACCGGGACCGGTCGAATACCGGCCGCTGGGCCAATCTGCGGTTCGAAGAGTTCGAGGACCAGTCGGGAGGAGTTCTAATCGACAAGTCCCGACCGAACGGATGAGCAGCCATCCGCTCTGAGTTGCGCGATACCTGCTTGCAGCTTCGGGAAGCGTCGCTGGGCGCCGAACTCCGCGATCGACTGGGACGGATCGAAGGCTATCTCGACTTGCTGCGGCAACTCTTCTTTGGGAACGGACGTGGCAGGGCAGCATGATCGTCTGGCCTGTGGTTGGGGGGAGAAATGCACCCGAAACTGAAAGAAATCCTTAAACCTGCCTACCGATGCGTTGGATTTGACAGCACCTGTGATCCGCCGATGCGATGGACTCCACACTCGGGGCAAGTGCCGAGAGGGTTCTACGGGGCAACGGGAGATTTGGAGGAAGTCACCTTGGTATTGGTTCTGGCGGAACCAGGGAACCCAAGCCGTAATCCAGGCCCAGAAGAATGCTATGAGGATGTCGAGTCTGCGTTTGACTTCACTGGATACTGCTTCCTGACTGCCGGTGGTCAGGGACACGAGAACGTGCGGAACCTCATCTGTAGATGCTTCCCTGGATTGTCCCTGGTGGACGCCATGCGGAAGGTATGGATTACTGAATCAGTGCTGTGTTCTGCCCCCTTCCCAGGAGCCACTATCGGAGCCGGTATCGAGCGCTTTTGTGCAGAGAAGTATCTCCTGAGTCAGATACGCCTGTTCCCGCATGCCACGATAGCGGCCATGGGGTCCAAGGCCATGACTCGGCTCATACGGTACCAAGCTCAGATCCCCAACCGAATCGTTAAGTGTGGTGCAGTCTTTCCTCCAGGATGCAACTTCAAATCCACCAAAGTCAGTTGGGACGGGCTCGTGGAACTTGTTACGCAACAGGGCAATGGAGAATCCACTCCCTCGTGTCCATGGGCAAGGGATGATCTATGAAAAGGGAAAAGTTTTCTACCGCGACCGTCACTAGAGAATCTGTCCTCGACGCGATAGAGCAGTTCGACCGGATCGGGCGATCAGCCTTTCTTGAGAAGTTCGCCCAGGGACGGGGTGCTCAAAGGGGCAACAAGGGGCGTCAGATGGGACCCTACTTCGTCGAGCACAACTGGAAGCAATATGATGCCACCGCCTTGGTCCGGGCCGCCCGGTTCCTCGCCGATCCAATGCGACAGAGGGGCCTATCGCGCCAGGAAGTTGAAGGGCCGACACCATGGCTCGGTTGGTGGCATTCTGGGGGGGCCCCGCGGTTAGGACCGGATCACTGGAAATCGGGTATCGAGACGCTGGAAGCCCTCGGTTTCAAAGTCGTCCGGTGAGCCCCACAAATTCAGGTGCGACGCCCCAGAGCATCCTGGCCCTCGTGCGCTGTGCTGATCCGGTTCCCGGAAAGGTTCGTATAATTCCGAGCCATAGGGCATTGTCTCTACTCATCATCATCGACCGGAAGACCCAGGCTGGACGAGATCATGTTCAGTTTGGCGTTAATCAGCTCCAGATGGATCTCGATTAGCTCCAGCGTCCTGACGATCAGATCCAACTTGGCATCCATGCTCATGAGATCAGTCTCCTCGTTCCAAATGTCCACGCAAGTGAGGACCGGTAACATATCTGGGGTCAGGCATCAGGACTGATCGATCCCTCTTCACTCGACCGGATTGCGCGTGCCTCTTGGGCGCTCCCGAGCAGGGAATGATAATTCCCTTTTGTCGTGGCCGGAACCGGTCCCAGAGGGGTCGCCCGCTTTCTCTCGCCAACGGTCCGCCTCCTCCTGACCCGCGAACTACGCTTGGAGGTGACCTGTCCCAACCGGGGCTTTGGCCCTTGGAGGCACCGCCGGTAGAAATCCTCGACCGCCACCAGCAGTGATTCATTCTTTCGCATCATGCTCCCGGTCGGTCTGTTGGGAATCCCCCCTGCCGTCTAGTTCACCACCCTTGACTGCTTTTTGCTGTTCTTTGGGCTCTGGGTCCAAGACGGGACCTGCTTGCCATGCTTGCTCCGGCAGGTTCGGGGGATTGCGCAGGAGCGTAGATTCCCGTAGAGGCTCCCCTCCTACTCCCCAACCAACGACCGTCCAGCGCTTCGGAAAGTATCCGATGAAGCTGAAGAATGCAGAGCCACTTGTTATTGATACTCCTTCATTACCACGGATCCCAACCGCGACTTATAGACAAGAATTGATTGAAGCTCAACGCCCCAAGGCGCTACCCATGACTTCAACGAGGCATTTGTTCTTCTATCTGTTTGCGAGGGCCTAGACCTGCCATAAACTGCTGGATGATTATGGTACTGCCGTATCTTGGTGGCGCCAATTTCACAGGCTTTTTCACCCCATAGGGTGACATCATCGGAGGCATGGCAGGAGTACTTCGAACCAATCGTCGCCGTAACTCTCAAAACATGCGTGTCATTCACAAACGCTGTAACAAAAACCTCCCTGCCTTCATTGAACATCCCGTGAACCATCTTTCGTTCAAATGTGCCAATGGGTTGAATTTGATTCAGTCCATACCGCGTTTTGAATGGAGGTTTTCTTTTCCGAATTTTTTTCTGTTTACCAGCCGGCCGCCTGAAGATCCAGATTAAAAATATTATCGCCGCGAGGGCTTCCAGCATCTGGCTCTCCTTGCGACAATAATAGCATCTCGGAAATCCACCCGACTCTCAGCCCGACACTCTCCCCATTATGATGCACGACGTTGCACGGCGCGCCTAAAGACGGCTCCCACTGCCTTGATCTACGCCACCACCCGGACGCACTCCCGGTGGAACTCATTGACCGGTACGGGCCGCACGGATCTGGTCGGCTCAGAAAGTACGCCCCCAACTACCGGAGCGCACAGGCGCTCCACACTCGGGTGGAGTCCGGCATCCTGGACGGCACCTGGAAGCAGCTCAAGGAGGAGCTCGCCGGTGGGAAACTCACCATCTGGACGGTGCACAGCTTCTACCAGCGTTTTCTAGAGGAGTACTGCAAACCTCGGATGCGCTCCTGGCGGAGCTACGAGGGTTCGTTCAAGAGCCTCAATGGCATGCTGGGGAAGATTCCCCTGAAGGAGTTCCAACGCAAAGACCTGCACCGCTACGTCGCCCAGAGGAAGAAGCAGGTCTAACCGGCCAAGGTGAACCGCGCCATCGCCGCCATCAGCAACCTGTTTTCCTACGCGCTGGAGTGTGGGGAGGTCGACACGCACCCGCTGGTGCGGTTTCCCAAACTGAAGGATCCGAAGAAGGTCTTCCGGCCTTTGACGGTTCAACAGTTCCGCGATCTCGTCGAGGCGGTGGACATTCCTTACCTGCAAGCCATGATCGCAGTGATCGGCGAGACGGGGATTCGAAAGGGCGAAGCTTTGTCGCTCACCTGGAAACGGGTGGACCTATCCCGGCGGTTGCTCTGGGTGGAACTCACCAAGAACGACGAGACGAGGGAGATACCGCTGTCGGAGTACGCCACCGGATATCTGGCCGGGCTGGTTCGCTATCTGAACACCCCATACGTCTTCGTCAACAGCCGGACCGGGACGAGATGGGTGGATCCTGACATGCCGCTGCGTCGCGCTGCCGAGAAGGTGGGGTCGAAGGTCGGATTTCACGATCTGAGACGATTCCGGTGCAGCCATTGGCTGATGCAGGGTGTGGACGGGAGGACGGTGCAGAAGTTGATGGGGCACTCGGCGATCAGCACGACGATGCGCTACGCGGGGTACGTCAGTTCGCATGCGCTGGCCAGCATTCAAGAGGCGCAGGCTCACGAAGACTCACAAACGCAACAGGCAACAAACAGGCAGCGGGCAGGAAACAAGGGGAAATGATTAGACGAGACAATTAGGATAACCTATTGAAAATAAAGGATCTATCCTGTATCTCATCTGGACCGAGCAACGGATTTCCAGTCGTCCCGTCATCCTCGCCAAAATTTCCCTCCGAAGTTCGGCGGTTGGAAACCGCCGCTCCTGGCGGCGGCAAGAAAGCCGCCGCTCCCGTCAATTCTTCAGGAACGCGTAGGTCACTCCCAGGGTCAGATAGAGGCAACCCATCAACAGGATGCTCGCCCACCAGGCCTTGCCGTAGCGGTATTCCTCCGGCAGGTACTTCCGCCCCAGAAACGCGTAAGCCACCATCATGATGCCGATCATGGGCGTGTCGATGGCGCCCATGATCAGGACCAGCGTGACCGGCTTGGGGAAGAAGGCGTAGACGACCCACGAGCCGGCCATCATCGCGCTCAGGATCAGTTTCTGCCAGACCTGCGGAGACAGTTTGCCGAACAGGTCCGGCGCCTTCATCCGCAGGGGCTGCAGAAACATGCGGGAGGAGCCGTCGAAGATGGAGATGGCGGTGCTGATGATGGCGGCCCACGCCCCCAGGTAGAAGACGTTCCGGGACCAGGGTCCCAGGACCTCGGTCATCATCAGGCTCAACTCCCGCGCCAGGCCCGGCCCTCCAAGGGTGATGCCCGCCGGGTGCAGGATTCCCACTCCCAGGATGAAGGTGGACATGCAGACGATGAGGCCCAGCACGTAGGTCAGGATGATGTTGGTCCGGTTGATCCGCAGCCAGCCCCGCATGCGGCTCACCTCTTCGGGCGAGTTGGGCTGGAACTGCTCCCGCGTCAGACGGCCGTGTTCCCGGGCGTGGCCCAGAAGCCCCATCCCCCGCTCCTCCGCCCAGGCGCTGTACTTGATGGTGCCCGAACCGGCCATGACGATGCCGGCCAGCGACATCATGACCAGCAACTGGTCGAAGTCGGTGGCCATTCGCGGCACCAGTCCCCGGCCCAGTTCTCCGGTCACGTCCGGAGCCACGAAGCTGGCGCAGATCAGGAGGCTCAGAGTGAACAGCAGGCACATCACGGTGTTGAAGGTTTCCACCGGGCGGTAGCCGCCGACGATGAGGATCACCCAGACCAGGAGGAAGTTGAGGAAGGTCCAAAGGACCTGGTTCTGGATCTCCCCCGCCTCCGGCAGCAGGGCGCCGAAGACGTCGTGGCAGATGAGCCCGGCGATGGCCACGATCCCTCCGCGCAAGAGGAAGTCCTTGATCAGGTTGATGCAGAACCAGATCCAGGGCACCCAGGAGAAAGGCGGTCCCATCCCGGAGCAGGCCTCCAGGAAGTTCTGGCCGGTGACGATGGAGACCCGGCCGATGGCCTCGTTCCAGAACGCCTTGGTGACGATGGTCAGGAGGATCAGCCAGAGCAGGGCCCCTCCGTAGCGGGCGCCGGCCACCGGCTCGGTGAGGATCTCGCCGCTCCCGATGGCCTCGGCCAGGAGCATGAGCATGGGCCCGATCCAGGCCAGGGCCGTGACGGTCTCGCCCGAGACCCGCATCACGCGCGGTTGCGCCGACTTCTGATCGCTCATGGCTTTCGCCTATTCGGTCCAGAAGGCGAAGAGGCTCGCCTGGCGCAGGTGGAAGCGGATCCGGACCTGCTTTCCTTCCAGTGCGGCCCAGTCGGGCGTCCCCTTCCACTTGAGTTCCGCCTTCAGATGATCACCCCGGACGGGCACGCTTCTGTCCAGCGAGAAGGTATCGGTGGGACCCAGGATCTCGGCCCGGATCCGGCCGCCGGAGGCGTCGGCGTTCACGAACATCCGTCTGCCTTCCAGATTCAGGCGAACCGTCAGCAGGGTCCCCTCCTGGTGGCCGGCATCCATGGAGACGAACCCGTCCTGGCGCAGCTTGGCCAACAGGATGGCGCCGTTGTCCGGGACCGAGACGTAGCGCCGCCGCCCGTCCACGAGAGGGCCGATGTTGCCGGGCTGAAAACGCCGCCGCATTCCGGAGTAGTAGAACCAGAGTTCACCGTCCCTGACGATGGGCCGCGACGGCGGAACGATGGTGCCGGTGTCGTAGCGGTCCAACCCGTCGTGGGAGAGGGGGATGAAGATGGCGCGTCCCGCCACCCGCTGCCACTCCCTCAGGTCCCGGGTGGAGACCATCTCCACCATGTGGAAACCGTCCTGGTTGCCGATGGGCGTGGGACCGGTCTGATGGAACTTCATGGGCAGGCCCAGGTACATGCCCTCGTAGGGGAAGACCGGCATGTTGTAGATGTCCACGTTGTAGTGGGAGGGCTGGTTGATGGTCATGGGAACCCAACGAGGATCGGACACGCGCTCGGCGATCCGCTGCCGGCCAATGACCTGGTCCTCGCCGTCGGCGTGGAAGATGAGCCGGGGCTCGGTCCAGGTGACGAAATCCTTGCTCACGGCGAGGTAGACCGATCGGCCGTAGGGCGCAGCATGTTTTACGGTGGAGAGGAACTGCTTGCCCAGCTCGTCGTAGATCATCTGCGATTCGTCGGCGCTGGGGACGGCGGAGACCTCCAGGGGCGTCCAGTGAAATCCGTCCGGCGATACCGCCGGTTGCCGCTTCCCGATGCCGAACATGCCCTTGTAGCGCCGTTCCGGCACGTCGTGGGGATCGTAGACGACGTGATAGAGAAACTGTTCGCTACGGTCATGCTCCGCCACCAGGTTGTTGGCCTTGGACCCGTCCCACTCGACCAGGTTCAGCACCGGCTTGTCCCAGCGGAGTCCATCCTTGGAGACGGCGTACAGGGAGGTATGCTGCTCCCTGACCCCCTTCCCCTTCTTGGCAAATGCCATGTAGAAAAACTTCCACACCTTCTCTTCCGGGACCCAGAAAGGGGCCGTGCGCGTCTGCACCGCGAAGTTCTCCCAGGGATGCACCGGCTGGATCAAGGGGTCCGGATGCTTGACGGGCTGGTGCAGAGTTCGCTTCACGTTGACCAGCTTGCCGATGAGGTAGTCGTCGACGAAGAGCTGCTTGTGCTCGGGAGTCACCCGCGGGATGTGTTGGGCCGACAGCAGGGTCCAGGTCCCTTGAACGACTGCGAAAACCACCAGGACGACGATTACGATCCGGTTCATGTGCCTTCCTTCCGATATCGGTTCCTCTACCTCGACTTCTTGATGAGAACGGCATCCGTTCCGGCTTCCGGAGCCGGACCGGGGCCGCCGCAAGGGTACGCTTGAGACAATCCCCGCCGCAACCCTTTTTCGGGGTTTGAAGCGCCGCAACGGGCGGCGTCCGGGTCCTCCTCTTTCTTGTCTTAGAAGCGAATCTTGTGGTCGCCCCGGTCCGCGGCGGCGGCCGCTCTCGTCAAGCCGATTCGCGCCCTGCCGAGCGACGTCCGGACCGTGTATTCCTGTCTCACCCTGGTTCGGATGTCAAGAGGGCGGCCACCAGGGGCACTCCCAGCGAATTCGTCTTCAGTCCATTCTCAACTATTGCTTCTCGCGCCTTGATTTGCTTGACATGGCTCAACATGGGAAGTACTTTGGCTCGCAACCGTTAGGAAAATCGCTATGGAATCGCTAACCAAGAAGCCTGTTAGGGAGCCTTTAAGGATATTTCATCCAGTTATATGATGGACGTTTGTACAATGAGACATGTAGATATTGCGGTTTCCAGTCCGGATGAAAAACTCCAACTCATCGTCGAAATCAAGAACAAGCTTGGGGCATCCGCCGAGTGGGTCACTCGCATGCGCCACAATTTGTTGGCTCACTCGTTCATGCCCCATACTCCTTACTTCTTACTTGTGCTCCCTGACTTTCTCTATCTTTGGACAGACGCCAAACCACTGAATTATTTGGCGACACCTGACTATAAAATCGAGGCCTCCAAAGTGCTGGCGCCATATCTTGCATCAACTCAATCCCTTATTGGTCTAAGCGGGTACGGACTCGAACTGCTTACAACTTCCTGGCTGGAAGATTTGGTCCGTACAGACCTGCAACGAGACTCGGCTGACCCGAATCTCCAATGGCTCTTCGACTCAGGACTATACGAAGCAATTACACACGGTTCTGTTGAGCTTGAAGCTACCACATGATTGTGTATGTAGAATCGAATTTTGTCCTTGAACTCGCTTATCTTCAGGAAGAACGTGAAAGTTGCTCGGAACTGTTGAGGCTATCAGAATCGAGAGCCATCCGCTTGGCGATACCCGCCTTCAGTATTGGAGAACCGTATGAAGCATGGGTGCGCCGCTCAAAGCAAAAGAAATCTCTACATGAACAACTCATAAATGCCATTCGTGAGCTTTCTCGCTCCAAACCTTACCAAGGGTCATCTGTTGAGTTCAGAGAACTCACCAACGTATTGATCACAAGTGGTGAGGACGAAAAGCGTCGGCTCGATGACACTCTTAAAAAAATCCTACAGATCGTTGAAATTATACCCATAGAATCGAGTATCATCAGAGACGCGATAAAGTTCCAAGAGAGCCTCGACCTTTCGCCGCAAGACTCGATAGTTTATGCATCGATTCGTGATCATCTAACGAGAGAGTCTGACGAACCTTGCTGTTTCATTACCAGGAACTCCAAGGATTTTGCAAATCCGGACATTGAAAGCGAACTGACGGCATACAACTGCAAGCTGCTGACAAAGTTCGCTGATGGCTTGAGGTATATTCGTAGTCGATTGTAGATGATTATGCATGGCCATATTGCCTGACAGCCCGCAGCAAATGGAATAGGTCCAGTTTTGACCAGACTCTGGGAAAGTTAACTACGGCGCGGTTTTTCCCGTGGCAATCGCAATCCCGTTCTTCTTAGGGTCGAAGATGGGCGGGATCTACGAAGTCCCACCCAGTCACAGGGATTGGTTTCCCCAGGGGACGAATTCTCCGGCGACTGACAACTGATCAGACCAGGACGACCTTTCCTCCCGGCTTGAGGATTGCGATGTCGGTGGCCGGCAACCGGTAGTTGCGCGCCGCCAGGGCGGTGACGAACTCGGCCGGGTGCCCTCCCTGGGACCTCACCGGCGGCGACGTGAATCCGTAGTGGCAGGGGATGACCACCTTGGGCTGCAGGATCTGCGTCAAAAGGGCCGCGAATCCCACGCCCAGGTTGGTGTCGTTGATGGGGAGCAGCAGGTAGTCCACCTTGAGGCTGCAGTTCTCGGCCTTGTGAGGGTGGTCGAAGCGGCCGTCGCCCGGGTGGTAGATGTTGCCGTACCGGGTCTCCAGCAGGAATCCGCAAGCCCCCTCCGAATTACCGTGGTGGGCGTATTGGATCTGCACCGTGAAGCCCTCCCCCTGGATACGTTCCCCATGCGCGACCGGCTGCAACTGCGTTATGGGAACTCCCGCTTCGATCAACATGGGATGACACGCCGGCGGAGCCAGGATCCTGGGACTGTGGCGCGAGAGGGACTTGACCGATTGGGGCTCGCAGTGGTCCGTATGATCGTGGGTCACGAGGACGTAGTCGGCCCGCTTCACGTCGGGGCCGGTGAGCGGGTAGTGCTCGGTCTCCAGGTAGAGGCTGCCGGGATCGTAGAACCGGACCTCCGGCGGAAGCCGATCCGCCTGCCGTCGCTGGCTCCGCAACTCGGCATAGAGAGGATTGCCGCTCTGAAGGATCGGGTCCAGGAAGATGATCACCTCCCCCAGCCGGACCACGAATCCTGCGTTCACCAGGTACCAGATGGCATCGTAGCCGCCGGCGCCGAACACCTCCGCCGCGATATTGCGCGGCTGCGGCAGCACAAGCCGGCCCGTCTTCCTCCCTTGCGCCTGGGGAATGCCGGTCGACGCGGCGGCCACTCCGGCCGTCAGGCCGGTCTCGATGAAGCTTCTTCGATTCATGGGAACAACTCCTGGGAAACTTGTACGGTGAACGGCTCGAACCTAGACTCTTCAGTTGAGAAACAGAGAACGGGGGAGCCTTTCCGTGAAAGTGGCAATCGCTGCATTATTGCAAGAGACGAATACTTTTTCCCCTCAATCCACGGTCCGCGGCCACTTCCTGATGACTCCCGGTCACGAGTTGATCGAGAGCCACAAGACGGAAAATAGCGAGGTCCACGGATTCGTGGATGCCCTGACCGGGGCGGGGGCGCGGATTGTGCCCATTCTGGGTGGGTGGGCCGTCAGTTACGGCAGGATCAAGGCTGACGATTTCCGATCGCTGCTGGATGACCTCAAGGAAGGTATCCGGAAGGCCGGCCCCCTGGACGGGCTGCTCCTGGCGCTGCACGGCGCTTGGGCCGGCGAGGGAATCGACAGTTGCGACGGCGCCGTCCTGCGGGAGCTGAGGGCAGTGCTGGGACCCTCGGTCCCCATCGTCGCGACCCTGGATCTCCACGCCAACCTGACCCGCGCCATGTGGGAGAACGCCGATGCCCTGGTGGGCTATCAGACCTGTCCTCACGTGGACCTCTACGACACGGGAAGGCGGGCGGGCGGCTTGATGGCCTCCATCCTCCGGCGCGAAGTCCGTCCCACCATGCACGCCGTGAAGATCCCCATGGTGGTCCAGGCGGAAAACATGCTCACCGACCGGGGCGAATTCCGCCGGATCTACGACCGTGTCCGGTCCTTGGAGGGCCGGGGAAGAACCATCTCCGCTTCGGTTTTTGCGGTCCAACCCTGGATGGACGTGGAGGAGCTGGGTTGGGCCTCGCTGGTGACCACGGACGACGATCCGGCCCGGGCCAAATCGCAGGCCGATGAATTGGCCCGCTTCATCTGGTCGGTCAGAGAGTCCTTCGTCGTTGCCCTCCCCTCGGTGGAGGACGCCCTGGAGCAGGCTCTGAAAACCTCTGGGGGCCCGGTGGTGATTGGCGAGGGTGCGGACGGAACCATGGGGGGCGCGCCCGGCGACGGGACCAGCATTCTGGCCGGCATCCTGAGAAAGGGAATCAACGTGCCGACGGCGGCCGTGGTCGTCGATCCCTTTGCGGTCGAGGAGGCGATCCGGGCGGGAGTCGGGAATACCGTCACCCTGCGGGTCGGGGGAAAGTTGGATCCCGACTACGCCACACCGGTTCGCGTCACGGGCAAGGTGAAGCTCATTTCCGACGGCGAGTTCCGCTACAAGGGCCGCGTCTACACGGGCCGAAAGGTCGAGATGGGTAGGGCTGTCGTGCTGTCCATCGGTCGGATACGCCTGCTGATTTCCCAGCGGCCCGTTCCCACAACCGATCCGGAACTGTATCGAAGCCACGGAATCGAGCCGCGGGACAGGAAGCTGGTGCTGGTCAAATCGCCACTGGGAATGCGGACCGAGTACGAACCCATCGCCCGTTCCATCATCATCGTGAACAGCCCCGGGTGCTGCAGTCCCGACCTGACCTCCCTCCCCTTCGTGAGGATGCCCCGGCCCATGTTCCCTTTCGACGAGTTCGACTATTCGCCTCCCGAGTAGAGGACAGTTTCCAGCAGCAGGCACCGGAGGCGTTGCGGACGTCGAACCAGCCATGCGGAGCTCCCAGCGTGGGGGCACCGGGAGACCGGAGAACGGTCTACGGCGTGGCGTTGCGTAGCTGTGCGGTCATTTTCCGAGCCATTTCATGGTTCGGGTCCAGCCGGAGCACGCGCTCCATACTGGCCAGTGCTTCCTCATGACGGTCCAGGAAGTAGAGTGTCACGCCAATGTTGGCGAGGACGGTGACGTTGTCGGGTTGCAGCGCCGCATGGGCCCGATAGAGTTCGAGCGCACCTTCGTAGTCCTTCCGGCCGAAACGCAAGTGGGCCAGGTAGTCCAATGCCCGCGCCTGTTTCGGATCATGCTCCAGGGAGCGCTCGAAATGGACCATCGCCTCCGCATTGCGATTCAATCCCTGTAGCGTCCGGCCCGCCAGGTAGTGGGCCGTCGCCGCCGTTTCCGTATCCAGTTCCAGCGAGAGGGAATGCGTCAGCGATTCGAAGGCTTCTTCATGGCGCTCCAGACCCAATAGCGCCGCGCCGAGGCCGATATGGGCGCTCGCAAAATCCGGGTCGATCCGCAGCACTTCGCGGTAGGTGGCGATCGCCTCGTCGTGGCGTCCGGCCTTCCTGAGCGCTTCGCCTTCCTTGAAGATCGTCTCGGGGTCTCCCGGCCGTAACCTGCGAGCGCGGAGCAGATACTCGTTCGCTTCCTCGACGCGGTTCTGCCTCAACAGGAGGTTCGACAGTTCCGTCAGGGGCTCCACGCTGTCCGGATTCAATGCTGCAGCGCGGCGGAAATGGGAATGCGCGGTATCGTCCCGGTCCAGTTCCCGGGCCGCCCGGCCGGCGAAGAGGGAGAGCTCGGCGGCGTACGGAGCGTCAGGCTCCATGGCAAGCGCCTTCTCGAGTGGCGCGATGGCCTCCTCGTAGCGCTTGGAATGGAACAGTGAAATGCCCAGACCGGCGTAGGCCGGCACCAGGCCGGCATCGATTTCAATCGTCCTCCGGTACGCCTCGACAGCCTCGTCATATCGGCCTTGATTTCGCAGTACCTCCCCCAGGTGCTGGTTGGCATTGCGGTGCCGGGGTTTCAGCTGCAGGGCGGTGCCGATCGCTTCTTCGGCTTCGTCGGGCCTTTCCATCCTCAGGAGGACCCGGCCGAGGTTGGAATACGCATCGGGATTGTCGGGACGCTTCTCGACAGCAGTGCGAGCGACCGTCAGCGCTTCCTCGTGGCGGCCGGCATCCGCCAGGGGACCCACCAGATTGAGGTGAGCGTCGCGGGCGTGGGGATTCAGCTCGATGATGTGGCTGAAAAAGGTGACGCTGTCCCGGTAAATGCCCGCCTGGCGCCATGTGAGCATACCCAGCAGCGCCAGCACGACGACGAATACGCCAGTCGCAACTCTTCTCAACGCAGGCCGTAGCCGGCGCACGCCACAGGTGGCTGAGCCCACGAGCACTGCCAGCAGACCGAGCCCGGCCAGGTATTGGAATCGATCCGCCACGAAGGAGAACTGCATGTAGCCGAAATCGACGAAACCCAGTACCGGCGAAAGCGTCACGGCGTAGAACAGCGCTCCCGCCAACGGTCCCCGGCCCCACCGCCGGCGGCCGAACCAGAGCAGCGCTGCCAGGGCGGACGCCCCCAGGAAGTAGGCCCAGGCCACCGGGTCTGAGGATTCGATTTCCCAAAGTGGATAGATCACAGAGAGATCGGTCGGCCACAACAGCTTGCCGAAGTAGAACCAGAGCGCGCGGGACGCAATCAGGACACGATCGGCGAGGGAGTAGCCGAGCAGGAGCGGCTCCCGGGAGGTGTAGAACGACAGGTCCACTGCCGTGATGATCGCCGCTACGACGAAGAAGGGAGCCAACCGGATCAGGTCGGTCCGGGTCACGCGGCCGGCCTGCCACCAGTGCCAGATCAGGAGCGCCGCGGGCAGGGTGACCACGATCGACTTGGACAACATGCCTGCCGTGAACAGACCGAGCGCCAGCACGTAGCGTCCCGGATGCGGCGCGTTCACGTAACGGATCCAGGTCAGTGCTGCAGCCAGGTAAAACAACGCGGAGAGCACGTCCTTCCGCTCGATGACCCAAGCGACCAACTCGACGAGCAGCGGGTGGACGGCGAAAATCGCCGCGACGAACCAGGCGCCGGGGACCGCCAGGCGCAGCAGGAGGAGCCAGATCAACAGGACGTTCACGACATGCAGCACCAGGTTGACGGCGTGATAGCCGAGCGGGTCCAGTCCCCACAGCTTGTGCTCCAGCCAGAAACTCGAATAGACGACGGGCCAATAGTGCCCTTCCTTCTTGATGTCGGCAGGCGAGAACCAGATGTTCCACAGTCCGGACCATTCGTGAATGACCGTCTCGCTGACCAGGATCACGTCGTCCCAGACGAACCCGGCCTGAAGCGCCGGTAAGAAGCAGGCGGCGGCGAGGAAGCCGAGCAGGACGGCTTGACCGGCCATCGGGCCGTTCAATCGGAAGCTTGCGGAGAGGGGCGCCTCCGGCGGCGGGATGTCTCCGGCGCCGCCCATTTTCCGCCGCCGCGCCGATGGCGGTGAAACGCGCTTGGCAACTTGACGGTTCCGAAGTGTAAATCGCGTCTTCTTCACACCAGATCACTCGTGCCGGCACCGGCCGGGAACGGGCAGTCAACGGCAGTCGCCAGTGGTCTCCCGGGAGGTCGTGACTTCAGGCGGCTCTGTCGTCTCGGCAAGGACCTCGCACCATTTCCCGGATCCGGTGGGCGTAAAGACGGCACAGATGGCGAAGGAAGTCGCGGTGTGTCCGCCAACTCATCTTGCTCTCGCCCCGGCTGCGATCGCCGAAACGAATGGGCACATCCCGCACCCGCAGCCGCCAACGCACCATCAACTCGAGCGCAATCTTATAGCCGAGAGGCCGAAGTTCGGCCAAATCCGGGAGTCGCCGGCGGTCCGTTGCGAAGAACCCGGAAAGGGGATCGCCGCAATTCGCCAGCGGGCGCGCCAATCCGGTCCCGATCTTCGAAATCAGCCGGCGATGCCAGGCCCAGCCCTGGTCCACGCTCGCACCTGATGCATAACGGCTCCCGACGGCCATGTCGCAGTCGACATCGAGGTCGCCGAGCAGATCGATGATTTGTTCAGGGGGATGCGACAGGTCCGCATCCATCACCACGAGACGATCGAAACGCGCCAGCCGCATCCCGAGCAGAACCGAGAGGGACAGATCCCTGGGCGCACCGCGGCGGGTCTCCACGCGTACCGGCAGGTGGCGGGCCATCTCCGCCACTATGGTTTCGACGCCGTCGTTCGAGTCGTCGTCGACGAGAATCAACTCCCAATCGATGTTCTTGCGGGACAAAGCGGCGTCAACGCGGTGAACCAGGGTCGGGACGTTCGCCGCCTCCCGAAACGTCGGCACCACGATGGACACCTCATCGCGCATGGCGCACCCCTGGCTGCAAGAGGTTCGGAACCCTCTCAATCGATGAAATCGCTTTGCCCATCAACCAAAGCAACAGCCGCCGACGGTTCGCGGAAGCTGGTCGCCGGCGTTCCCCGTCGACTGCAAGATATCCATCTGGTAAGACTACCATTCCAATTTCGCCGGGTTCACGGCGGAGCAGGCGCCACGGGCTGTTGAGGTTGGTGAGGACGAAGTCGCCGAAACGACTGGATCGAAACAGTCGGTTGTGGAGAGGATGCGGCCATGTGCGGGCGTTTCACCCAGATGATGTCCTGGAGTCAGGTCCACGACCTGTACCGCTACAAGGAATCGGTGGCGCCATCGCGTATGACGGCCCGGTACAACGGCGCGCCGACCCAGGACTTCGCGGCCTGCCGTCTGGATGAGGCTGGCCGGCGAACGGTCGTCAGGCTGCGCTGGGGATTGGTGCCGTCCTGGGCCAAGGACGTCCGGATGGGCTTCCGGCTGATCAACGCGCGGTCGGAGACGGTGCACTCCAAGCCGTCGTTCGCCGCCGCCTTCCGTTCCCGCCGCTGCCTGGTGCCGGCGAACGGGTGGTTCGAGTGGCGGCGCGACGGACGCAACAGGCAACCGTATTTTCTGGCGCTCGCCGACGGATCTCCCCTGTCGTTTGCCGGGCTGTGGGAGCGGTGGAACAGTCCGGCGGAAACCCGCGAAACCTTCACCATCATCACGACGGCGGCTTCTCCCGGACTTGAGGACATCCATCACCGTCAGCCCGCCATCGTCGACCCCGCCCGATTCGACGACTGGCTCGATCCGTCGTCACCCGTGTCGGGCCTCCTGGACCTGGTGCGGGAGCCCTATGCCGGACCCTACGAGAAGCGCCCTGTCAGCGCCAAGGTGAACAGCGTTCGGAACAACCATCCGGACATCCTGGAACCGGCGGTCGAGCGGGGGTTGTTCTGACGGCCGCCTCGTCCATCGGTGGCCATGGAATGGGAGCGGGGGGGCGTCAATGCCCGATGTTTGGGTCCGGAGGGGACAGTAATGTCTCCTCTCCCGTCGCCTCTCCCGTGGGGTCCGCTTCTAATCCTTGTCCAGCGGTGGTTTAATCGCTTCTGAGAAAACATGGGGCACCCGGAGGGGGGACATTCTTGTCCCCCTCTTTGCTACGGTTGCTTTCGGTGGGCTCCGGTGGGGGCCGGAGTTGGGCGAATAGGAGGGGGGGACTTTCAGTCCCCCCGTGAGAGTGGGGGTAGGAAAACCCCCACTCCTTTTCACGCAGGATTTCGCCGGACCGGGGCCGGTGGGGAGCTCCTAACCATTTCTTGAGCCGGCGGGAGGCCGTATCCATGAAAACCGGGTTTCCTCGCTCTTCCCTGTTGTGGGGGCTGTTCCTGCTGGCCGTTTCCGCTCTGCTGTACCTGCTCGTCCGGGTCGACGACACGCCCGATGACTCCCTGCTGACGGTGGCCGAAGGGTTCCAGGTGGAGCTCGTCGCCGGGCCGCCGCTGGTGGAACGTCCCATTTCCATCGATTTCGACGAGCAGGGGCGACTCTACGTGACCGAGTCCTCCGGTTCCAACGACCCGGTGGAGCAACAACTGGAGCAGAAACCGCACCGCGTCAAGCGCCTGGAAGACACGGACGGAGACGGACGTTTCGACCGGAGCA
>JAJDTT010000156.1 GCA_022827025.1 Acidobacteriota bacterium | reverse complement strand
CGCCACCGTCCGCCGGCCATTGCCTGGGCACTACCGGACCGGGGGGGTGGAGCGGCGACTTTCTAGTCGCCGACTGGGATCGGCGTCCGGAGCGGCGTCTGGAGCGGCGTCGTCCTCGGCGCCGACTGGGATCGGCGTCCTTCCGGGCGCCGGGAATGGCGACATGGAGCGGCGACTCGGCCGGGGAACGATGCGACCCCGCAGGGCACCCACAAGGGGTGCCCCTACGATCATCGGGGATTGGAAGTTTCTAAGAATCAAAGAAGAAGACGGGGACAGTCCCGACAACACGGTCTGCCCCGTTCTCGCTCGTGGACGAGCGCCTGGTTCAAGCGCTAACTCCACAGGGCTCCAATGGGCACAGCGAAGAGTCCGTCGCCGAACGACGTCGTATGGTCTCCGTCGTAGAGCAGGACACCCATGCGGAAGCGCTTGCCCGCGATGCGCCGCAATCGTTTCAAACCGGTGAAGTCGTGGGAGCGTAGCGAGGCCGCCGCCTTGACCTCGACCCCGTAGCAGTCGCCCGCCGCGTCTTCGATCACCACGTCGACCTCGACCTTGTCCTTGTCGCGATAGTGATGGAACGTGAGCGGGCCATCCACCCAACAGGCCTGCTTCCGTAACTCGTTGTAGACGAAAGACTCCAGCAGCGACCCGAATTCCGCGTGGTTGCGCACTAGTCGACGGCGGGTGATGCCTCGCAGGGCGCACATCATGCCGGTGTCGACGGCGTGCAGCTTCGGAGTCTTGACCAGCCGCTTGAACTCGCTTGCTCGCCACGCGGCAATCCGCTCGACGAGGAAGAGCTGTTCGAGCAACGCGAGGTACCGGCGGGCGGTAATGCGGTTGAGTCCGAGCTTCCCGCCCAGTTCGGTGAGGTTGACCAGCCGCCCCGACAGGACCGCAGTCAGCCGGAGGAGTTGGGACATCGCATCCACATGTCCGATGCGGGGCAGGTCGCCGAGGTCACGCTGAATCAGGGTGTTGACGTACTGCCGGTACCAAGCCCGCGACCGCTTCTCGCTACGCCGCATGAGCGGTTCGGGGAAACAGCCGGTCACGATTCGCCGAATCAGATGGTCCCGCACCCGCACCTCTTCGGCCATCGGGGCTTCTCGCTGGAGGAGCGTTGCGAGGAATGTGGGCTCGCGGCCTGCCAACTCGCACTCGGACAGTGTCGCCAGGCGCACGGCCTCCATCCTGCCCACGAGCGCATCGGAGACTTTGGGGAGCAACAGGGCGTTCGAGGAACCGGTCAGCAGAAAGCGGCCCGGGGTTCGGTTCTCGTCAACCGCCTGTTTGATCGCCACGAGGGTATCCGGAACCCGCTGCACCTCCTCAAGGGCGATCCTGGGAGTTCGGAGATTGCGAATGAAGCCCACCGGGTCTGCCCGGGCCACCTCTGCCTGGGCTCCATCGTCGAAGGTGATGTACTGCCAGGTGTCATCGATGAGATCCTTGACCAGGGTCGTTTTCCCAACCTGCCGGGCGCCCATGATGAAGACAACGGGCGTGTCGGCCAATGCCTCTTCGACGAGACGAGTTGTGTAGCGTGGAAATAGGATGGTGGCTGGTCTCCCAATGGTGTCGGTTGCCGGGGCCGCCCGCGAGGATCACATCGGCGCAACTCGAGATTGAATTGCGGCCACTGCTTCCCAAACTTCGGCCAATTGTCAATCGTATCAGCGTCCAATCGATACTGAAAGACCGTCTGATCGTTTAACTTGACGCTGCGGCACGAGTCGTCATGAGCGTGCCGACGGAGTTGAGCTCGGCTGCGGCGCCGTGTTTCGTCACGGCCTGGGGACCACATCCGCGAAGATGTCGACGTTGATTTGATGGTCCCACGAAAGGATCTCCTCTTCGACAAACGTGATTCTCTTCCCGGAATAGTCTCGCCGAAGAGGGTGGCGCCTCAGGGAGCACGGCCACTACAATCGCTGTGCCGTCAGCGGTTTGGACAATTTTGAATCGCCTACGGCAACGGCTTTGGATCGAATCTGGAATCTGGAGGAATCAGGAATGCAGAGGCGCAGCTTTCTCGGCTATGCGTTGCCTTCGGTGGCGGCGGCGGGAAACTTGGGGAAGGAGGTTCTGGGGAGCGGTGAGCCGTTGGGGGCGAGCATGGGCGTCCTTCCATCGAGGCACAAATCAGGTTCCATCCGGGACGGATCGATGGTGGTGGGAGCCATCTCCGGACACGGGCACGCCGGGGGACATGTGCGCGTTCTGGACCAGCTTTCGGAGGTGGGCAAGATCCACGTCTGCGCCGCCACCGAGCTGGCCGACGTGGAAAAACTCTCCGCCGAGTCGTCCAAGGTCGCCACGAAATCCACCGATCTGGGCCAATTTCTGGCGAGAGACGACCTGGACGCGGTGACGGTCTGCGCGCGTCCCGACCAGGCGCCGGACATTCTGGAGCAGGTCGTCTCCGCCGGCTTGCCGGTCCTGTACGACAAACCGGCGACGACCCACTCCTCCCACCTCCGCCGGGTGGCGGAGGTAGCGGAGAAGAAGGGCGTGACGGCCGGCGCCATGCTGCAGTGGCGCTACAACCCCATGGTCATGGACTTCAAGCGGGCCCTGAACGATGGAGCGCTGGGCCGCGTCATGACCATCGAGGCCAAGATCTTGAACGGGCTGGTGGAATACCGCGACACCTCCGCCTACATCTTCGATCCCAAGACCGCGGGCAGCGGAATCATGTCCTGGTTGGGGTGTCATTGCCTGGACCTGGTGTTGTACCTGATGCAGGAGCGGGTGGTGGAGGTCATGGCCCTGGTGGGGAACCTGAATCCGGAGAAGATTGCCGTTGAAGACACGGGCTTGCTGTTGCTGAGCTTCGAGAGCGGCAAGATGGGGACGTTCCAGGCCGGATATCACTTGAAGGGGAGCCGGGCCGTCTACGATTTCTATATCGGCATGCGGGGGACCGAGGGCTACTCCATCCTGCCGCTGGTGGAGCCGGTGGAGCATGGGACGACCAATGCCGCCGTTGCGGGCTCAACCTACACCCTCTACAGCGAGGCTCGGCATTGGATCGCCGGGCGCCGCCACCGCAAGACCTACGATATTCCCCAGACGCCGGGTTACGGCGGCATCATGGCCGAAGAACTGTTCCGCGACTTTTTTGAGGCGTCCCGGTCCGGGGCCCCGGCCCCCTCGCCGATTCGGGACAATGTCCACATGCTGGAGATCATCGAGGCGGCCAAGGAGTCGTCGGCCACCCGCCGGGCCGTGCGGATTCCGGCCTGAGGATGTTCTGACCGGGTTCAAGCGCCGGGGAACCGCATCGGCGTGCCCCGGGGGAGGAACCTCATGGCGACGAAGCTGAGCCGGAGGGAGTTTCAGCGGAACGTGGGCGCGCTGACTCTGGCGGGGACCGGCGTCGCTTCGGCCGGAACGCCCGCGGCCGAAACTGAGCGCCTGTGGCTGCCTCCGCTGTTCTACAACAATGACGGCAGCTTCCTCTTCTTTCCCGCTCCTCCCAGGACGCCCGAAGACTTCGTCTACGAGGCCGTGGGGCGGTTCGTCGGCACCCAGATCGGCGCCGTCGTCTGCCACATGTTCGGGTTCGGAGATGCGGTCCCGCTGTTTCCCACCCGGGTTCCCGAGGCCCGGGGGATCGACCGGGACAGCTTTCTTCACGTCAGCGAGTGGAAGCAGCAGACCTGCATCCGAGGACTCCTGGACCAGGGGATCGATCCCTGGCAGCTCTCCCTGGAACGGGCCCACGAGGCCGGCCTGCAATACTGGATCGGCATGCGGTTCAACGACCTTCACGGTCCCCGCTTCCAGTGGCCCAGCCACTTCCGGGTGGCCCATCGCGAGTACGAGCTGGGCGCCGACTGCGGTTCGGGCGTCCACGGCCCCGAGAGTGTCTACGGGGAGACATACGTCGGGCTCAACTTCGCCATTCCCCAGGTTCGGGCGCATCGTTTGGAACTGGTGGAGGACGCGTGCACCCGCTACGACGCGGATGGTTTCGAGTGGGATCTCCTGCGCGAGCCCGGCCACTATTTCTCCGACATCGAACGGGGAAGGCCGGTCCTGACCGCGTATCTCCGGGAGGCCAGGGCACTGCTCGACCGCATCGGAGCCGATCGGGGCCGGCCCCTGGGATTCGGGATCCGGGTCCCGGCGACGCTGAAGAAGTGCCATGAGATCGGACTGGAGTTGAAGACCTGGATCCGGGAGGGACTGGTCGACTACGTCTCTCCCGGGGTCCATTGGGATACGGCCACGGGCATGCCCTACGACGAGTTTGTTGCGCTGGCGCAGGGGACTGCCTGCAAGATCCTGGCCTGCACTTCCGAGCAGGTCGGACCGGGCTACCACCGCCGTCCTCCTGCGGCGACGCTGCGGGCGGGAGCGGCCAATGCCTGGAGGCAGGGAGTCGACGGGATCTACATGTTCAACTTTCATCATCACATCGGCCACAACCTGAAGGAGGCCGAGGTGGTGTTCCAGGAGCTGGGAGATCCCAAGACGCTGGAGCACAAGGACAAGCTCTACACGGAAGTCGGATGTTACGACTGCCTGAATAAGTATCCTCGCAGCAGCGACGTCTTCCAGGCCTTCGTGCATCAACTTCCCGAGGCGCTGGCCGAGGGGAAGACCAAGACGGTGGAAGTCCTGGTAGCGGACGATCTGGACATGGCGCGCCGCAGGGGCATGCTCCAGGAGATCAAGCTGAGCCTGACCGTGGTGGGACTGACCTGGGAAGACGTGTTGGAGCTGACGTGGAACGGGCAGCCGCTACCTGAGAATCCAGGGTTGGAAATCCCCATGAATCGGGTCGGGCCGGGGCCCATCGAGTACCAGGGCAACTACATCATGTCGTACGACCTGACGCACGGAGACTGGATCCGGCAGGGGGTCAACCGCTTGGAGGCCGTCCTCAAAAAGCGCAACCCCCAGGTCCGCATCGAAATGATCCTGCACAGTTTGGAGCTCAGCATCGAGTACCGGACGTTGCCCACGCGGGTGTGACGGGGGGGAGCGGCGGTTTCCAACCGCCGGCCACCGGAGTGAGCGTAAGCGAACGTAGTGCGAACGAATGCGGCGAGTGGGCGATTGGAAATCGCTTGTACGCTCCCGACGGGGCGACTGGAAATCGCCCCTCCAGCGGGCGACTGGAAAATCGCCCCTCCGCGCTCCTACATTTTTCTGGGAACCAGGATCGGAATCGTGGCAATATCGGTCATACACAGATCCGTTCCCCGAAGAAACCGTCGGCGAAAGGAGGCGACAAGCGCATGAGTGGTGACGCCAACGCGGCCGCACGGCCCATCAACTACGGCATGTTCATCATGCCCTACCACCCGTCGAACAAGCCGCTGGCACAGTGCTTCGACGAGGACGTCGAACTCGTCGTTCGGGCCGAAGAGCTCGGTTTCGACGAGTTCTGGATCGGCGAGCACCACACCATGAGGTTCGAGCCCATCGTGGTCCCCGAGGTGTTCATCGGCCGCGTGCTCGGTGTGACCGAACGCATTCGCCTGGGAGCGGCGCCGGTGTGCCTCAATCTGCATCATCCGGCCTATGTGGCCACGCGGCTCGCATTTCTGGACCACCTCTCCAAGGGGCGGCTCAACCTCTGCTTCGGCCCCAACAGTGTCAGCACCGACATGGAGCTCTACGGCCAGCATCCCAAGGATGGCGGCGCCATGACGGTGGAAGCGCTGGACGTCATCCTCGATCTCTGGGCGTCGGACCCGCCCTACCGTCACGAAGGGAAGTTCTGGCAGTTCTCGCTCGAAGAGAACGTCGATGAGGCGACGGGGATCGGTTTCGTTTTCAAGCCCCTGCAGCAGCCGTATCCTCCCATCGCCATGCCGGGCATCAGCCGCAACTCGGGCACCCTCACCTTGGCGGGCCAGCGGGGATACGCTCCCTTCTCGGCCGCTCTGGCCACCGGGAACGTCCTGGCGGACAACTGGGCCACCTACGCCCGGGCCGCCGCCGAAGCGGGGCGCGAAGCCGATCCGGGAATCTGGAAGGTCTGCCGCGCCATCTTCCTCGCCGACACGACCGAGGAGGCCGTAAAGCTGGCCCGCAACAACTCGGTGGGCGGGAACTACGAGTACATCGCCTCCCTCATGGACAATTCACTGGGGCACCGGGGGATCCTGAAGCGGGATCTCGCCATGCCGGACGCCGATTGCAACATGGATTTCTGGCTCAAGGAGCAGATCATCGCCGGCGACGTCGACGAGGTGCTCCGGCGGTTGCTGGAGCTCATGGAGGAGAGCGGACCCTTCGGCACCCTGGTCCTCATGGGCTTCGACTGGGACGACAAGGCGAGCTGGATCCGCAACCTGGAACTGTTCGCCAACGAACTGATGCCCGCCTTGAACAAGGCCGTCTCCGGCGTTACGGCATGAATGCAGGGGCGATCAAGTCCTGGCTGTCCTGCCGTTAAGAACTACCGAACATTAACGTGATCAGTCAGTCACCAGGTTCTTCTCCGGATCGGCAAGGTGATTGACTCCCATTGTTTGATGTGCTGAACAGGCAGCAGCAGATTTCGCGCTTTCCCGTTTCCCTTCTCCATTCCGTTCCGGTGCTCGGAAACATTGTGAATTCCGTCAAGCAGGAGGCCGAGGGGAAATTCCGGTAATCTGAAAGGGGTTCCGGGCGCGACCGAGATTGAGGTTCTCCACCTGTATGTGGAGTCCATCCTGGTTCGTGACTCGGGCGACGGGTAGACTGGGCAGAAAGGAGAAAATGAGATGCCTGAACTCTCCCAGTGGATTACGCCTGTTGTCGTTGTAGCCGCCTACTGGGCGCTACGGCGAGAAATCAATTCCCGAATGGATCGTCTGGAGTCGCAGATGGGGGAGCTCCGGGAACGCATGGCGCATCTGGAGGGTCTCTTAGAAGGTCTGCGCGAAGCCATCACCCGCCGTAGCGTCGCCTGAGCGCGGGTGGCAGAGTGCTGCGGGGGTGTTGTGGAGCCTCGACTGTGACCGTGATGGGAAAAAACCGTGTCGAGTCTGAATTGAAGGCCGCCCTGCAGAAACTTGAAGAGAAAGAGGGGGCTATCCCGTAGTTCAGTTGGACCGGGCAACGGACTTTCCGTCGCCCACTATTCCTCGATTTCTCACTGCAAGATGGGTGCCTGAAAGACGCCGCTTGTCTGCAATGCGGGGATGCGGATTGCTTCGCCGGCGAGAAGTGCAGGTCAGGCCAGAGCCGCTCCGTCGACGTTCATCACCTGGCCGGCGACGAACGAGGCTTGGTCCGAGCACAACCACACGACCGCCTCGGCGATTTCCTCGGGTCGTCCCATGCGGCCGATCCTGAGACCGTCTTGATATTCCTTGACTAATTCGGGGTAGTCCACTTCCTGCTGGTCGACCATTGGAGTCTGCACGAATCCGGGATTGATGGCGTTCACGCGAATATTCCTGGCGACCAGGTCGACCGCTGCGGCCCGTGTCAGCATGGCGACAGCGGCCTTGGATGCTCCATAAACCGGCAAGTCGGGGGTTCCCGCCACACCGGCGACAGAGGCGATGTTCACGATCACTCCCGACCCCTGCGTGAGCATCTGGGTGATTTCATACTTCATGCACAGCCAGATGCCCTTGGTGTTGGTCGCCATCACGCGATCGTAGTTGTCCTCGGTGCACTCATGGATCTTGCCCATTTCTCCCAGTATGCCGGCGACGTTGATGCCGCAATCCAGCCGGCCATGACGGCTCACGCATGCTTGAACCAAGCCCTCGACGTCGCGGGCTTTCGACACATCGCAGGCCACGGCCGTCGCCTCCCCACCGGCGGCTCTGACCAACTGGACGGTTTCGCTCGCCTTATCCTGGTGCATATCCGCCACAACCACTTTGGCGCCTTCCCGGGCAAGCAGTAGACAGGTGGCCCGGCCAATTCCCGAGGCTCCGCCCGTTACCAAAGCAATTCGATCATTGAGACTGGCTGCCATGAGAACCTCCTTCGAGCATCAATGGCTTCTTCGGATCTCCGGACGAGAACTCCTATTGTCACTAAGAGTTCCTCCCTATTTCCAGGCTATTTGAAAGATGAGTGGCGACTTCAACGCCGTTTCTTGGGGACCCTGGTTCTTTACGGCTTCCACGGTTTTCCGGAGCCTTCCTGGAGGGTGACGAGCCGGTCCGCTTCCACCTCTTCCCAGATCTCGCTGCCGCCGCCGGGCCAGTGGACGATGACCGCCTCCACCTCCTTGTCCCGGCCCAAGCCGAAGTGCACCCGATGGTCGTTGGCGTTCAAATAGCTGCCGTCGGTATGCGCGCGGCGCCATAGCGTGCTCTTGCCCTCTCGCTGCACTCCCACCCGGGCCCCCACCCCGTAACGGTTGCTCTGCACCCCCGCCAGTTGAACCTGAAGCCAGTGATGCCGCGACCCGGTCTCATTCAACAGCAACCGCACCGGTCCGTTGTTGTTGGTGACCAGGATGTCCACGTCACCGTCGTTGTCGATGTCGCCGAAGGCGGCTCCCCGGCTCACTTCCGACAGTTGCAGGGCCGCTCCCGCC